>JAGVDA010000276.1 GCA_020058975.1 Thermosynechococcus sp. WC_1
ACTATAAATTCGAGGCGCTTCGTCACTTCCTTGCGTGTACCCTGCTACACGAACGTTTTGGCTTCGAGGCGCATACTCTATTTTTGGAAGACTCACAATTTTATACCCTCTTCTTTATCCAAAATCTTACTCATCTAAGGGGAGAGACGGTTAATCACTTCATACTCCTTAACGATTCTCATTTTTCTGTCGGGACTACAGCAGATTGCTGACAATGTAGTCTGAGGTAAGCTGTTCGACTGAATCTAAGACTGCGATCGCCCCCGCTCCTTTCAGCAACTGTGTGTAGGCAAGCCGCTCTTCTACATGGGGCGGAATCACGCCAACCCCAACCCATTTCTGCATAGGATACAGGTGTTTCGCACGCGTCACCGTCTGCATATCTGCCACCGTATCGCCCACATAGACAAGAGGAAAATTTAGCGAAACGGTGAGATCTCCCGCAAAATGGTAGCGTTCAGAAAGAAACATGACCGCCTGAAACAACCCCGTCGGGTCGGGTTTTCCTGGCGCATCTTCCATAGCCACTAACACAGGATTTTTTAGCCCTAGGCGCTGCTCTAAGACATATCCAGCCGACCCGCGCGTTGCGCCGCTAAAAAAACCCCACAGCATGTCGCTTTGGGTTAACCCTGCTAGATACGCTTGACTCATCAGCAGTGGCTCTTTTTGGATATATCCTGAAAAATTTTCGCCCCGATACTGAAGCTGAAAAAAATCGACAATCGCCTGAAAGTTAGGCAAAGCTTCAGGGTTACGCTGCACCTTAGCAAAACGAGTGATGAATTCTTGAGAAGCCTCCCAGTCATTGTTCCAGCAGCCCTCTGCTTTCAGGTCATCAATCTCTTTCGGCGTAGGACGGAACTGGCCTTGGGTAAAGTGTTCCACCGTATCGGAAATCGCCCGTCGGTAAGAGCCAGCCACATCTCTCACCACGCCATCAATATCAAATACCACGATTGCGTTGGGAGTGGGAGAAGTCATCGCTTTGCAGTGCCCTGAGAATGCGGTAAGATCATCGATTGTAGATTATGTAGCAGTCAGCACATTGGCTGGAGGTATATTTGTCCAAGTTTATTCTGAAGGTTCTCTGGCTTGATGAGAACGTTGCACTCGCAGTCGATCAGGTTGTCGGCAACGGCACCAGCCCCCTCACCTCCTATTTTTTCTGGCCCCGCGCTGATGCCTGGGAAGATCTAAAGACGGAATTAGAGAAAAAAGCCTGGATTTCGGAAGTGGATCGTATCCAAATTCTGAACCAAGGGACGGAAGTGATCAACTATTGGCAAGAAGAAGGGCGCAAAAAGCCCGTTGATGATGCCAAGACACGCTTTCCTGAAGTGGTCTTTACAGGAACAAACTAGGACAATTATTCCTAGCCCAATCCTATCTATAGGTTGGGTTGAGTGCGCTTCACTTGACCCAAACATCTCCCCAAACACCGCGCCCATGCACGGTGTTTTTAGTGTGCTGTCGGTTAGTGTGCCAAGGTCTAAAGTCTGAGGGCGGCGATCGCCACGGCACCCCATCCCGCCACCAACAGCAGCCCACCGATGGGGGTCACAGGGCCAAGCCAAGGAGCACCAACTAGCGCCAAACCATAGAGACTGCCAGAAAAGCCCAGCACGCCAGCTATAAAGCAGCTCCCCGCCGTTGCTAAAGACAAATTTGATTCTTTTTGCCAAAGAGACATTAACCCAACGCCAAACAGCGCCAGGGCATGATACATCTGGTACCGCGCCCCCGTTTCGACTAGCGCAAGGGTAGACGGCAAAAGAACGCTGCGCAAAGAATGGGCTGCAAACGCACCCATTAGAACCGATAAGCCTCCCAGTAACGCCCCAACAACGATAAACAGCTTACCCATTAACGTTAGTTCAGTTAAGATTGATCGCGGGTGTTTGCACGATAATAACGCGATCTTCTAGCCTTCAGTGCTGCTGCTTTTACCTTCTAAGACCCAAATTATCTTAATGGACAATCTCTATGGTTCAGATCCGCATTGGGAATGGCTACGATATTCATCGCCTTGTCCCAGGCCGTCCCCTGATTTTAGGCGGTATTACCATAGACCATGAGCTAGGACTGCTGGGTCATAGTGATGCGGACGTTCTCACCCACGCCATTATGGATGCCCTATTAGGGGCGCTGAGTTTGGGCGATATCGGTCACTACTTTCCTCCCACGGATGATCAATGGAAAAATGCCGATAGTCTCAAGCTATTAGAACAGGTTAATCAGCTCATTCTGTCTAAGGGCTGGCAAGTCAGCAATATTGACTCGGTGGTAGTCGCAGAACGCCCCAAACTCAAGCCCCATATTGCGGCAATGCGCGATCGCCTTGCCCAAACCCTCGCCATCCCCGCCGACCAGGTTGGGGTAAAGGCGACCACTAACGAGCAGCTAGGCCCAGAAGGACGAGAAGAGGGCATTTCGGCCTATGCAGTGGCGCTACTCACCCCCATTACGGCAGGTTAACCATGACAGAGCAGGTAATTGGGGTAGATTTAGGCGGCACCAATATCAAATTGGGACGCTATACCCGTGAAGGGGAGTGCTTAGCCGCGCTCAAAATTGCAACGCCCCAGCCATCATCTCCCGATCCGGTGATTGCAGAAATCGTAGCGGCGATTCGTGAACTTGACTCAGATCATGAGGCGATCGCCCTTGGAGTTGGCACACCCGGGCCAGCGGATGTGAAAGGCCGCATTGCGAAGCTAGCAATTAACTTGCCGGGCTGGGTAGATGTGCCCTTAGCCAATAACCTAGAAGCACTGATAGGACTGCCTACAACTGTGGGAAATGACGCGAACTGTGCAGGACTCGGCGAAGCATGGTTAGGGGCAGGTCGTCACTTTCAAAACTGGATACTGCTGACCCTTGGTACGGGCGTGGGCGGAGCCATTTTTATCAATGGGGAGCTATTTGTGGGGCATAACGGCACGGCAGGGGAGCTAGGACTCGTGACGGTAGACCTCAATGGCCCCTCGTGCAAAAGCGGCAATCACGGCTCTCTAGAGCAGCACGTTTCTGCTCAGGCGATTCGCCGTCGCACGGGTCTAGAGCCGAGGAATCTGGCAGATAAAGCAGCCGCAGGTGATGGGGAGGCGATCGCCTTTTGGCAGCAGTACGGTCGAGAGCTGGCGACGGGGATCACCAGTACGGTTTATGTACTGGCACCAGAAGCCGTCATTATTGGGGGCGGCATTTGCGCGGCTTGCGACTTCTTTTTGCCCACGCTTAAAGCCGAGGTAGAGCGGCGGGTGAAGCCTACGTCGAGAGAAGGGCTACAGATTGCGATCGCAGAGCTTGGGAATCAGGCTGGGATGGCTGGCGCGGCTCGCTTAGCGTGGAAGTCTCTCGCCTTTTAATAAGAGTCGTTAGACCCAGTCAGCATAGATATAGGTTTTTATTCAATCCATAATTCAGACTTTCGCTGATGTTAAAGTATTTAGCCTTTACCCTTTCAGGATTATTATCATTCAATTTACCTCTTAGTGCTGCTGAAAAATGTAGAGAAGTATGGAAGTCTCCTGCCAATCCATATGTTCTTAGTAGTGAAGCAAGTATAACAACTAAAGGAAAGGTATATCCTTGTAAAATTGAAAGCTACTACTTTGCAGAATCTGGATTTATAGTTAGATGTTCTAATGGATATAAGGTGATACCTTTTGCTGGAGGTTATAGAGAACCTGAATATGGATTAGTTTCTTATGGAGGGAGAAGCTATAAAATGAGTAACTATATGTCGAGAGATTCTAATGATTATGAGACAATAGAATGTAAGGATGGTTACTCATTTAGAAAAATGACCATTGTACTTACTCAAGAATCTTTTGATGTTCTTCTAAGGATGAAATTCAAGATAGCGACGTTCTAGGTCATGCCGAAAATAAGTAGAAGTCATAGAACTTGAAACAACCGTCAGTGATGAGATGAAGCCAGAATATGACTTTTAGATTTTATTAGCGGTAAGTATTCTGAATCTTACAAATAATCCACCAATATTATAGTGCTTGAGCTAGATGTGTCAGAAGTCTTGTGAGATTCAGCTTCTGTAAATGAGGCATTAAGATTACTTACAAAAATTTCAAAATCAACGGCAGCACAACGATCACATTGGAGCAAACTGACACAATCTAGGTTACATTCCCGTCGATCTTTATTATCCTGCTTGAGCAATAACTTGCCCTATATCTTGAGGCGTTGCACCTGTTGCCAGCATTGCGCGTATCAACAATTCAATAGAAACCGAATCATCTCCATTTTCAGCTTTTGCAACACGAGGTTGACTGGAGTTAATTTTCTCAGCCAACTCTGCCTGCGTCATCAATCTTTTTCGTCGTTCTTTAAGATTAAGACTGAGCGCTAACTTAATTTCAATTAGGATCGATTCCTCCGAAGAAAGTTCTAGGAATTCCGAAGCTGAACTAATTTTCCAGCCTTTATTTTCTAGCTGCTTCTTTTTTTCTTGATCCATAATATTAGTCCTTTATATCTGTATCATATTTCTTCAATCGTTTCTTGCAGTTTTCAATTACATTAATTGGCGTAGCTCTAGTGTTCTTGTTAAAAATTTCGAGAATCAGAATTACATCTTCATCAATTCGGTAAATAAGCCTCCAGTTTTGGCCTGCATCTCGGATTCTAAGCTCATGGCAGCGCTTACCAATACTCGGCATAGATCTTGAGTGAGGCATTTCAAGACTTTCACCCCGCTGTAAACGTCTCAGAAGCACACCAGTTTCTATACGTGCTTCTTGGGTAAAAGGTGGTGTCTTAACCTCACCATATAACCAGGCTAAAGGTTTATTGATTTCATCCATAGAGCTATTTATATCATATCTGATATAAATAGCTCTATGGGTACTTTAGTCCAAGGGGTCAGTAAATTGCTCAGGTCAAAATACGCCAAACAATCACCCCCAGCGCACCGATTGAAGCGGCGTAGCTCAACGATCTCAGGGTAGGAATTCCAAAGATATAGGTGATACCATGAAGAACCCTGCACCCTAGAAGCGCTATTGAGGCAGACGCCGTCACCGCATCGGCTTGCCCCGACACCTGGGCAATCAGAATCACCGCCATAATCATCGCGAGATTGTCATGATGATTTCGCTGAGCGCGATCCGCTCGACCCACCCAAGGCTTCACCTCTGGCACCGTATCGCGGTTTCCTAGCCCCCAGGCAATCGGAGACTGCGCAGCACTCACCCGTGCGATCGCCGGAACGTGATTGAGCACAATCGACCAAAGCGCCAACGCTAACAAACAATATAAATCAGTGGTCATTACCCAATCCTAAGAATAGCTGCGCCCTTCATTATGAACCCTCAGCCACTTTTGAGCGTAGGTCTTGCACCTGCTGCTGCGCCCAGAGAATGCGCACCTTAACTGCCAGAACCCCCTCCATTGATCGGCGCTCCTCTAACTGATTCACAAGGGAAAATAGCATCTGTGGCTGGCTCTGGGCTATTGCCAAGGCGAGAGAAGCAACCCCAGCGATCGCCGCATAGCGCACCACCCACTCTGGATCTTGTGCGCAGCCGAGCAGCACCGCCAAACATCTGCCTTGCCCCTCAACCTGCTGGTCGGTCGATAAACGATCCCACCGAATCGTCCCTAACCCACGCGCCGCCGCCCGTCGCACACTGAGGGCAAAATCTTCACTCGCCGCTTCCAGCAAAATCTCTAACCCTTTCGGGTCTCCAATGCCTGCCAACGCCCGAATCGCCCAGGCTCTTGCACCATAGTTAAAATTATCCAGTAGCTCTAACAGTGGCTCCACCGCCTTCTCCCCAATGCGGATTAACCCATCCACTGCCGCCACCGCTGCCCCTGGATTGTTATAGCCCAGCGCCGCAATCAGCGGCTCCGTCGCCTCAGGGGCACCCGTTAGCGCAAGCGCTTCCACTGCGTTCGCCAATGCTGAGGCAGAACTGGCGGCCTCAATCTCTTGCAGTAGCGTTGTAATGGTAATAGCTGTGTTCATCGTCATAGAAATCTCAGGGTGGCGCTGGAATGAAGATTGTGGGTGTGAAACTATGTTACCGTTTCGGGTCAGGAATCTTTCTAGCGCACGATATTCCATCCAGAGATAGGGATAAACGATAGACCTCTTGCATCAATCCGAACCCGCTCATCCCTTTCTTATAAAAGGCTCTATCCTTCTCCCAGAACGGGAGAAGGGCTAATTCCGGCTCCCCTCTCCCGTTCTGGGAGAGGGGCTGGGGGAGAGGGTCATATTCGTGCAAGAGGTTTATTGCAGAGGCGAAAGCAGCAAGCTACCGTCTGCCTTAGTGCCATTAATAGTAGAAGGCGTAAATCGCCACTGCTGTTGATAGTGACTCAGAAAATTTTGGCCTAAGATACCATCTACGCCCAACAATTTTAAAATAGGCGACGACACCACGATCGCCTCAAGATTTTTTTGCTCATACTGCCGCAACTTTACTGAAGTAAGCAGCGATTTTTCGGCTGGCTCTAAGCCACAAAACCCTAAAATCTGCGCGGGCTGACGGTTATTCAGGTTGAGACGCTGGGCGATCGCCCCTGAGATAAAGGTACTATCGGCTCCGGTATCTAAAAGCACCGTAAAAGGCCCTTGACCGTTGAGCGTTAACTTTGCCAGAAAAACGCCCAGCCTTTTCTGAAGCGCAATGGCAGTAGAAGTAGCTGCCGTTGGTAAAACAGAAGGGGGTGCAAAATTCAGGGTTTTGGCTTTAGGGTTAAAACTGAGGTCAAACTGCTGCAAAATATCCATGCCCATCACGCCAGCTAACCCCTCTGGTACAGCAGCAGTCTCAAAGCGCAGGCCATGCACACCACGAATTTCGACTGCCCCAAGGGTAAGCAACGGCAGTTCATGGAGCGTGGCTTTCATCGAAGCACATTCTTTGCCTGCTACCGCAGAGGCAAGGCGATCGCCTGGGACAGCCCGACCAGGTAGCTTAAGCGTCGTGACCAGATCGGCAGAGAGCAGGGTTGTAGAAGCGCCTGTATCAATCAAAAACGGCTTGGTGAGTTTGCCTACCATCACAGGGGTGGTGTAGACCTGACTTTTCTCTAGCAACTTGAGGGGAGTCGTTGCAGTGCCTTTAACCTGTGGGACAGGAACGTCTAAACCCTGAAGCTGCACAACGGCATGACTCACCGCGTTAGGCTGAGGTGCTGCCAAGGCATTTTTCACCATCCAGATGCTGCTCAAAGCTAGCGGTACAAGCAACCCCAACAAATTATGCAGAGCAATGTTTACGTCGCGCTTTAGCATCTTCACGCTGAATATAGACTCCCATTGGCTATGCAAAAGAGTCTTCTGCATTGGAAAGACCAAAGATATGCTCATAGGCTGCGGCGATCGCACAAGTTGTGAGGGGCACCGTCACAAGCAACCCTAAGCCGCACACTAAAGCCCCTGCGACATTGATTAGACCTAGCACAAACAAAAAGCCAAAAACAGCAAACCACTGCTGACCTACAATTTTGCGGCTGGCTTCCATTGCCGGCCAGAATTCAAGCTTGCGACCCACAACCAACGGAATGGCAAATACATAACAAATGCTTAAATAAACCAGTCCCAAAATTCCTGCGAAAGCAAGTAGCGCTGCCACCAACAATAAAATTGAGTTTGGCTCTTTGTCGCCGGCTGTAAAGCTGATCAGAACAAACCCAATTCCGGCAGGAATCATACAGGCAAACGCAAATAGGGTGGTTACTAAAGTGACAAGCAAGGTCGGCAGAAAATAGTCATTCTGGAAACCTTTGAAAAAGTCGCTGAAGTCAATAGATTGCTTTTTGATAATCTTAAAAGCTACGATTAAAGAGCCTGCATTGAGTGGCCCACCGATAATAATAGAGGCAATGTTCCCAAGAATAGGGATAAAGCCTAATGCTCCACCAATCAGAAGCGTGACCAGAAAAAAGCCAACAAACAGACCTAAATTACTCTGACAGATCTCCCATCCTCTTTGGATAAATGCCCCAATTTCGACAGAATATCCATTCTGAATAATCGTATTAATGTCTGACCGATTTCTATTATTCATATAATTTGATTAAAACTCGTTACCAACGAGGCTGATTCTAAGTTAGTGTGCGGTTAACAGTATTAAGGATACAGGCAATTGACCACAGCCTAACTTTCTGTAGTCGGTCATCAGAAATCACCGACCTTATGGATAGATCAAAATCTTGTAGGTATCGGGGCTAGGTTTAACGGCCTGCTCTATAGCCGCGTTGAGGTCGCTTAAGGGATAGCGATCGCTCACCAGAGCATCTACATCTATGCGCTGATTAAACACAATGTCTGCCGAAAGCTTTTGGAGACGATAGGAAGAGCTATAGCTGCCCATCAAATCAATCTCACGGCGGTAAATCACGTTGGGGTTAATGGGTATCTCTAGCTCATCGGGAAATTCTGCAAAAAACAAAATTTTGCCGCCTTTACGGGTGCAGTCCAATGCCTGAAAAAATGCCTTGTCGCTGGGAACCGCCAGCAAACTCACGTCTACGCCCATTCCGTTAGTTGCCGCCTGCACCTTCTGCGTCAATTCTGGATCACGGGCATCAACGGCGGCAGTGGCACCCACGCTCAGGGCTTTTTCAATACGGCTGGGGAGGAGGTCAGTGGCGATCGCCCTGGCTCCCAAATAGTTCACCAGCATAATAAACATCAGTCCAATCGGCCCTGCCCCCGTCACCAACACGGTCTGTCCAGGCTGGATCTGCGCTTTTTTAACGGCCTTCATGCAGCAGTTGGTCGGTTCTACAAAGCTGGCCTGCTCAAAGGTAATGTGGCTCGGGATTTCCATGAGGCCACCATTGCGGACAATATGCCCTGGCACTTTGACATACTCCGCAAAGCCACCGCCGCTAGGGGTAAAGCCTGCGGTCGTGGTGATGTTTTTGTAAACATCGCACATCGAGTAGTTTTCATTTAGGCAGTAGTCGCAGTGCATGCAGGGGATGTGGTGCAGCACAATCACGCGCTGGCCTGCTTGCCAACCCTTTACGTCAGCACCCGTCGCCGAAATAACCCCAGCCGTTTCATGCCCAAAAATGCGAGGTGGCGCGTAAAGTGGGTAGCGGATCTTTTTGATATCCGACTGGCATAACCCCACCACCTTCACCTGCACCAGCACCTCGTCCGATTCAAGCTCCGGCAGAGGAACCTCTTCATAGCTAAGCTGATTCACGCCACGAAACACTTGGGCTTTCATCGGGAGCCTTCTTTGATAGGGGTTACAGGATTCAAGAATTCGCTTTTAGCGTACACCGTTTTCTTGCCTAAGGCGTGAAATTGGCGATCTTAATAATGGGCGATTGACTCAGTCTGCTCACTGGCTAAAACGGCTGCGGTCTAGTGTCGGAGTCTTTCAAAGATGAAGATTTATGGGTTTTGGGGACGATTAGGATCTGGGAGTTTACCTATGTCAAAATTGATGCCAATCTCCTTTCATTAAACCTATGCAAATTGGGACTGTTTTACGCAATCGCTACAAAATCAACCACTTTCTAGGCAGTGGAGGATTTGGAGATACCTACCTGGCTGAAGATTTGGATTTGCCAGGAAATCCTCAATGTGTCGTGAAACATCTTAAGCCGAAACACTCAGCACCCTCCATTCTTCAGGCAGCAAGAGTACTTTTTGATCGAGAAGCGAAAGTTTTATACGATTTGGGCAACGCCCACGACCAAATTCCGCGTCTGTTTGCCCATATCGAAGAAAACGATCAGTTCTATTTGGTTCAGGAGTTTGTTGAGGGTCACACCTTGAGCGAAGAACTGATGGTGGGTAAGCCTTGGAGCGAGGCGAGTGTCGTTAAGCTTTTGAAGGAGATTTTGGAGGTACTGTCCGTTGTCCATCAGCATGGCGTCATTCATCGAGATATCAAGCCTCAGAATCTAATGCGTCGTCAACACGATCAAAAAATTATTTTGATTGACTTTGGCGCGGTCAAAGAAATCAACGCTTTAGCGATGGATGCAGAAGGCCATACCACTTCCACCATTGCGATTGGGACAGCGGGCTATATGCCACCAGAGCAGGCTCACGGGCATCCGCAGCTTGCGAGTGATGTGTATGCGGTGGGGGTATTGGGGATTCAGGCGCTGCTGGGTAGAATGCCGCAGCAAGAGTCGGCGACGGGTGATTTGATCTGGAAAGATGCTGTCTCTGTGAGTTCTCAGCTTGCCAGGGTTTTAGATAAAATGACTTGCTATCACTTCCGAGATCGATATGCTTCAGCGCAAGTCGCCTCAAGCGCTCTGGTTGAGACTGTTGTGAGCTTACGCTCAAAGCCTTTAATAGAGAACGTAGAGCCAAATGCTTTAGAAAAGACGGTGGTTCGATCTCGCTTAAAGCCTCCCATCATAACGTTACCGCCAGAAGCGCTTGCCAAAACAGTGGTTACGCCGCACCAACAACCTAAGCCTGAGAAAGGAAAATCTGGGCTTATTGGAATTGTGGCATTTGCAATTACTGGCTGCACAGCATTTGTTATGATTTTGGTCATTATTTTTGCAGGCACAAATTCTCAGAATAATATTTCTTCGAGTGAGGCAGATCAGAAAGACCAAGCAATTAAGAGTCAGAAAAAATATGTTGATGAAGTCAATAAATATGACAAAGCCATTGAGCTTAATCCGCAAGATGCGAGTGCTTACTTCAATCGCGGGTTTGCTAGATATAATCTAGGTGACAATCAGGAGGCAATTCAGGACTATGATGAAGCGATTCGGCTTGATCCACAATATACAAATGCTTACTTCAATCGTGGTCTATCTCACTATGTTTTAGAGAATCATGAAGCAGCGATTCAGGATTATAACGAAGCCATTCGACTTAACCCTAAAGACCCAGACACGTACTATAATCGCGGCCTAGCTCAATATAAAATGGGTGAGTATAAAGAAGCGATCAGTAACTATGATGAAGCGATTCAGATCAGGCCACAATATACAAATGCTTACTATAATCGTGGCCTTGCCAAGTACAAACTAGAAGATAATCAAGGGGCAATCAAGGACTTTGATGAGGCAATTCAGCTCAATCCAAATGATGCGGCAACCTACTACAATCGTGCAAATGCTCGATATAACTTAAAGGATAATCAGGGCGCAATCAAAGATTATGACGAAGCCATTCGGCTTAATCCAAAAGATTATGATGCCTATGTAGGACGCGGGAACGCTCGGGATGAGTCAGGAGATCGCCAGGGTGCAATCAAAGACTACGACGAAGCCATTCGACTCAGTCCTGAAAATGCTGATGCGTATCAAAATCGTGGCATTACTCGTGCTGCATTAGGCGATAAGCAAGGGGCTATCCAAGATTATCAACAGTCTGCTGATTTATATCAGGCGCAAGGCCAAACGGAAAACCATCAGAAGATGATGGAGAAAATTCAGAAGTTAGGCGGCTAAAGGCTCTTCAGAATTTAGCATGATAATATAACAATCGATACATTATAGAAATACAGCAGTTTCTAGGCAAATACGTACATTAGAATATCGTAAAAAGCAGTGCAAAATGAGACCATACTCCATCGACTTTGTTGCCTGTTGCCGAGACTGGTCAGCCCATTCAACAAAAGTTTGTCGCAGGAAGTTCAGACATCCCCATCGCCAATGAATCCATTCCTTTTTGCCACTCTTCTATTTGACCGGAGCAATGCCTGAATAGCGCAAGAGGTCTTGGGCTGAATCGAAGCGGCTTCGGTCATCGTCAAAAGCAACGAGTAATCGGGGTGCTAAATGGGGGCCGGCTCCTGGCAAATTGGCAAAGATGTCAGCATCACTGTGAGCTTGAAGTGAACAGACCACCGCCTGAAGTGCGGTGGCTTCGAAAACGGACTGAAAGTCCCGTCGGACATAGCGTAAAGTACGGACTCGTCAAACAATTGGAAAAACTCATCAATACTGGAGCGAACTATGCTTGAAAATATCGTTCTGTACTTACTGAAGTCTTCGCCTGAAGGCGAGGGTTCTAACCCACCCCGCAGGAGACAATAAGATTGAGTTTGAGTGCCGACATCATAGACACAGATATCGTGTTTTCGGTCTGACCAATCGATGCCAATATAAGCCGCGATATTGGGTTGGACTGAAATAGTAGGAACGTAACAGCCAACGGGCTTTGCGCAGTAAAGGATAATACTCAGAAAATTCGATGGTGTCATAAACCTGTGGGCGATATCCATCCAAATTCATGACCTGACTTTAATCCAGAAATTTGACCCACAGATCTGGCGCATTACCTACTTTTCTTCCTTGTAGAGATGCATTTAGAATTCTTAGGGATGGAGACAATACAAACTTCAAGGCTTTGGTAATTTCCACTACAATCGTTACATCCGCAATTTATCGCCCCATACCCAGGGTCGTTTAGCCAGTGTTTACTTTTTCGTCTACGCAAGCCTCAGTCAACGACACCCAGCCGCTTGATTTGGTCGCTGCTATTCAAACGCTCAAGCAAGAACTTAACGCCGTTATCCTGGCTCACTACTACCAAGAGCCTGAAATTCAGGATATCGCAGACTTTATCGGAGACTCCCTGGGCCTCTCCCGCCAAGCTGCCAGCACCAGTGCAGACGTGATTGTCTTTGCTGGCGTACACTTCATGGCAGAAACCGCCAAAATTCTAAACCCCACCAAACAGGTTTTAATCCCAGACCTCAATGCAGGCTGCTCCCTCGCCGATAGCTGCCCCCCCGATGCCTTCGCAGCCTTTAAAGCCGACCATCCTAAGCATCTAGTTATTTCTTATATCAACTGCACTGCTGAGATTAAGGCAATGAGCGACATCATTTGTACTAGCTCCAACGCCGTTGAACTTGTGCGCCAAATCCCCCAAGATCAACCCATTATTTTTGCCCCAGACCAAAACTTAGGTCGCTACGTCATGGCGCAAACCGGACGCGACATGGTGCTGTGGAAAGGGAGCTGTATCGTCCACGAAACCTTCTCGGAACGTAGGCTTTTAGAGCTAAAGGTAGAACACTCCAGCGCCGAAATTATTGCCCACCCAGAATGTGAAGCTGCCATTCTGCGCCATGCCGACTACATCGGCTCTACTACCGCGTTGCTTAACTATACCCAGCAAAGCAGTGCAGATACCTTTATTGTGGCGACCGAGTCCGGCATTTTGCACCAGATGCAAAAACAAAACCCTCTTAAGCACTACATTCCAGCGCCCCCAACGGGAACCTGCGCTTGTAACGAATGCCCCTACATGCGTCTCAATACCCTAGAAAAAGTGTACTGGGCCATGAAACGGCGATCGCCAGAAGTCACCGTCTCCGAACAGACCCGTATCGCAGCCCTCAAACCGATTCAGCGCATGTTAGACATGAGTGCGTAGAAATTGCAACTTGAGCCAAGCTATTGTTGCCATGACTCACAGAAGGCCACAACAGCAGGGATATCGTCATGACCTCGACCTTCCATAACCCTTAAGGTTCTTCCTGCCACGGATGCTCGGCTAAGGCTAGCCAGCCACTTATAAAATTCTTTTGGCTCAAGCGGCAGTCTTTAAAACGGCTAAGTCTGCTCTAAATCCTCAAACCCAGTCTAGGCGGGCTTGTGTGTAAACCGTAGCTCATCTTCCTTGAGACATTTAAGCCCATGTTGTTCTATCTTGTTAAGGAAGCGTGTACAATAGACTTAACAAAGAGAGAGTTGCTGACCAAGGGTTCTATTCTCAACATGAGATTTAACCGATGCAGCTTAACCATAACTAAATAGAGTCTTAGCTAGGCTTAAATTAAATCAGAAACTTGTCTTATTCATTTTTAGAGACACATCATTGATAGCGTTTAAAAATCAAAAAGTTTTATCCCTGAAGTAAAGAGAAGATATTGCTCTTTATCAAACTTTCATCATTCAGATTTATTCATTTTTACGGAGGCAGTTGGGTTGACTCAGTCGTATCGTGTTGCAATTCTAGGTGCTACAGGTGCCGTTGGCGCTGAACTGCTTCAGCTTTTAGAATCGCGAAATTTTCCATTGTCCGAACTCAAATTACTGGCATCTGCCCGTTCAGCGGGTCAAAAAATTAGCTTTAAAGGGGATTTTCTTCAGGTCGAGGAAGTCACTGAGCAAGCCTTTGAGGGCATCGATCTGG
>JAGVDA010000520.1 GCA_020058975.1 Thermosynechococcus sp. WC_1
CTTGGCCCACAAGCTGCTCATGGACTAAGCGGAGTTGTTTATACGCTGTTTGGCTATCTATTGGTGATTGGCTGGCTTGAAAAACAATTTCTGCCACTGCTCATTTCAGCCTTTGTGATGGTCAATTTCAGCTATGTGGTGTGGGGCATTTTTCCGACGGATTCAAGAATTGCTTGGTGGGGACATCTGATTGGCTTGTTGCTCGGCGTATTTTCGGCCTATGGTGTTTATCGTGAGCCAAAACAGCATATTTAAGCTAATTTATGCTTAACGCTCATCAGCTCTGCATAAATAGTTGTGAATAAAGGCCGCAGGGTAGGGCTTGGATTCATACAGTTTTGCTGCATAAGACGCAGCTGATCAATCGCCGCTTGCTGAGACACGAAATCTTTTGCATCATCATGATCTAGGTCGTAATGGTCTAGTAAGTCTTGTAACAAACAGCCAAAGGCTCTGACTTCGAGTTGCTCTAATGCTTGTCCAGTCGCGGTATCGTGCCGTTTATAGAAGGAGGCTGCGCCAAAATCACCTAACAAGCTGTCTCCCGCATCGTTGACCAGAATGTTATGGGCATAGAGATCGCCATGCATAATGCCTTGATGGTGAAGATGGGCAGCGGCAGCGGCAATTCCTAGGGCGATACGCAGAATAGAGGACAAGGAAAATGAGGTGTCAGGTGTGTAGGTATCTCGAGTACAGGTTTCAAGGTTAGGGGGGCTACCCAAATTTTTGTAGTCTGGTGAAATGAGAGAAAGTAATAGCCCTGCTTTTTGGTCCGGGTGATTCTCGATCTTTCCCAACACGCTTACAAGGTTGGGGTGAGCGCCCGCTGCGATGCACGCCTGCATTTCATCCTCGGGGCTGCCGTCACTCGTAATGTCACCTTTGAAAATTTTGACTGCAACTGCCTTGGATTGGGTCGGTGTGACCTGCCATAATGCTTTAGAAATAACGCCAGAGGCACCTTCCCCTAGCGTCTCTTCTAGGGCTAAATCAGCCCAATTAATAGAGGAAAGCGGCGATCGCATCGCACCAAGAGTACGCAGTTCTGCGGTGTTTTCACAAAAGGGATTACCTGCATAGGCCAGCCATGACAAACGTGGCAGCAACAGCAACCAAGGCGGAAGCTCGGTAAGGCAATTGACTGAAAGCCTAATCAACTCAAGACTTTGACAATTCGCCATCTCTGGTGGCAAAGATTTTAGACGATTCCCCGCTAACATCAGCTTTTGCAATTTGCTGAGGTTGCCAATGGTTGGCGGAATTTGCTCAATCTGATTATTGGTGAGGATTAACCAGCGAAGCGTTGGGGGCAATGCTCGATCGCTGATATGCCGAATTTGGTTAGATTTAAACCCAATGATGCTGAGTTGAGGACACTGGGTTAGAACCTCTGGAATCTCTTCAAAGTGGTTATTGACAAAGAAAACAGCTTTTAGCTTTTTTAACCGTCCAAAGTCATGGGGTAGAGACTTTAACGCATTATTAGACAAATCTAAGATTTCTAATGAATCTGCTAAATCAAAAATTTCTGCTGAGAATTTTGTCAAGCCGCAGTTAAGCGCAAGCTTTTGAGTGCCCACTAGCTGACCAGATCGCAGTAGGTTGAGCGTTTCTGTCGTCAAAAGAGTAAAGCCCTTGCAGATTTAAGTTTGCGTCGTGTGTGATTGAGATTGATCGCCCCCTTCTTCTCCTACCGAAAAAGAAGGGGGAAAGCGTTAGAAAAATAAGATTCAAAGCGCCACTATACGCCCTCAACCTCAACCCAAACATTGCCATCTTCAATTCGCGTGGGGAAAACGGCGATCGCCTTGGGTGGAGAGATTTTCCCCAAAAGATTCCCAACCACCGGAGGGAAAGGCGTCCAGTTTGTCACTTCGCCCGTTTTGAGATCAAAACTGCTGCGATGGAACGGGCAAGTAATTGTACAGTCCTTTACCTTCCCTGATTTCATGGGAAGCTTCATGTGAGGACAGGTGTTATCTACCGCGTAGAGTGAACCCGCCTCATTGAGCACCAAGATTTTGCGATCGCCCACCTTTACAACCTGGCGATCGCCCGGTGCTAGAGCATCTACAGCACATGCCTTAGTCCAGCCCATAAAACATCCTCATTGGTATGATTCTCCATAAGCATCATACTTTGAACCACAGGCCAGTTTATCTCAAGCCCTCATCGCGCGAGCTGGGTTGCCAATCAAAATAGACGCTGGTAATGCATCGCGCATAACGGCAGTGGCGATCGCAGATTTTGACCAAGCCCCAATTTTAATACCAGGATGCACCGTAGT
This sequence comes from Thermosynechococcus sp. WC_1, assembly GCA_020058975.1. Lineage (GTDB taxonomy): Bacteria > Cyanobacteriota > Cyanobacteriia > Thermosynechococcales > Thermosynechococcaceae > JAAURS01. Next base: position 2,291 of record JAGVDA010000520.1, read on the forward strand.
ATTGGCACCCAAGAATACACCTTCACCCAGATGCACATTCCCTGTCAGCTTTGCCCCGCAGATATGCACATAGTCTTCAAGCGTACAGTCATGACCGATCATAGACTCAACATTAATAATGCAGTGCCGACCAATAGTGACATCTGGCTGCGCAATGGTACCCTCTAAAATCACGGTACCTTCCCCGATCACCACCGACGAATGGACGCAGCTATAGGGATGAACGACGGTCAGCCAATCGACAGCCGTAAAGCGTTCAGCAATTTTCTGACGTTTAGCATTGTCTCCAATGGCGGTCACGGCGCTAACGACTCCTAACTGGGCAAAATCCTCTAGCCCACCCTTCACCGGAATATTAAATAAGCTGCTGCCCCACTTACTCGCATTGTCATCGTAAATGGCAAGGGGATAGATATCGTTAGCCTCTAAAGCGGCGAGTACTGCTTTTGCATGACCACCAGCCCCAATCATGTAGACAGACCGGCTCATTTAATCTCCTAAAAATTTTGAATGGAAGTGCTTTAAAACCCAAATCTGACGTAGCGACTCTAAACTCTCAGAACGTCAAACGTCCCCGCATTCTTGGGTTTGAGTCTACTAAAATATATTGAGTTTGAGCGCAATATTAAGCAGAAATTAATCTTTTATAGCATTTTCGTAAGAAAGAGTCTTGCCGTAAAGAGCTTTGTCATAAAGCGATTCGTGTAGCCCTAAGATTTGCTGAAGCTCAAAGGCTGCCATGTGCTGACGTCCTTGATGCCCCATCGTGAGTGCCATTTGTGGGTGGTCTAAAATCTGCCGCATCGCTGCTGTAATACCTTCAATATTCCCTACATCTACAAGTAATCCACTGCCTTGGACAACCAAATCTTTAGTGCCCCGAATGTTAGTGCCAATGACGGGCACTTCCAGCGCCAGAGACTCCATTACGCTTCTGGGCAAACCCTCTTGTCGAGACACTAACACTGTGGCAACTGATGCTCTAATGAGTGTGGCAATATCTTGTCGAAGCCCTAAAAAATGGACGCGGCTTTTCACCTGAAGGTCTTGTGCCTGTTGCTGAAGCATCGGCAGCAGGGAACCACTTCCTGCAAAGGCAAGATGTACATTTGGAGTGTTGAGCTTGGCAAAAGCTTGCAAAATATCTAGAGAACGTTTGCGTGGAGATAACTCTGCGATCGCCAAAAACAGCCTATCATCATCACTCAGACCCATTTCTTGACGGACAGTGGCGATCGCCTCCGCAGCCACCTGCTGGGGGTCATAACGCACTAGATCTACTCCAATTCCGGGCATATAAACCACCCGCTGAGGAGGCACAAGGCGATAGCGATGGGCAGCAGCTTCATCTTCTCGGTTGATCACCACTAGATAATCTGTCCAGGCTCCGGCAACCTTTTCCATCGTGCCAAACGCCAAGTTTTTAAGCAGGCTATTGCCCTTAAAAAAATGAAAGCCGTGAGCGGTATAAATGACCTTGAGGTTGGTCTGAGTTCTCAGTTTGCGTAGGGCACAGCGCGTTAGAAAAGCCGCCACTGGCGTATGGACATGTACGAGATCGTATTGGCCTTGTTCTACGATTTTTTGAATTTTGGGCAACGCCCGTCGGAAGTTTTGTGGGCTGAGAGGATTGCGGGACCACTCCACATCCCAAACCTGATTAAATGCCTCAACACAGGGGCTAAAGCCAGAAATGTTGTGCGCCATGCCATCCACGACCCAACCCTGTTGCCGAAAATGCTGCACATAGGGTAGTAAAAACGCATACATTGTTTCAGGAATGGTTGTTGCAATGAGTAGTTTGGGCATGGGAAGTTTGGGCATGGCACCTAATATGTTCATTCACAAAATGGGGACAATGGCGCTTCTGCTCGCATTATGCGGCGGCTGTACATCATCGGGGTTATCTCAGCCTATCCTGCCCTCCTCTGCTACGCCAGCTCCCAATCCTAAGATAAATTCGGATGCTATAAGTCAAGCTAATCCGGTCACTCTGCCAAAGTCTTTAAGCTTATCTGTTAAGCAGTTTGGGGCGATTGGCAATGGGGTTGTTGACGAAACTCAAGCGATTCAAACCGCAATAGATTCAGTCGCCAAAAAAGGGGGTGGAACCGTATTTTTTCCAGCGGGAACCTACAAAATTCGGATTCAGCCACGGGCATCTAGAGCGCTCACGATTTATAAAAATGTTGCGCTTAAAGGAGACGGCTATCAAAAAAGTGTGATTAAACTGGGCGATCGCCAAGGCAACTACAGCGCCATCCTAGCCGGAGCGTCGCTAAGCAGTGACCTATCTAACTTCTCTCTTCAGCATTTAACCATTGATGCCAACTCAGCCGCGAATCCGATTGATTCAGAGCAATCCTTTAAGCCAGACAAAGATCGATTTGTCCTTAGAATTTATGTGGGCAAACACATTCGCATTGAGAATTGTCGATTTACAAATATCAAAGATATCAATGTCTTAACCATTAATAACGATCAGTTGGCATCCGATATTGTCGTCCAAAATAATCGCTTTGACGGTATTGGCGGCGGCACCTTTGACCATGACCATTCCACTATTTATATCCACGGCAAACGCAGCCTAATTGCTCAAAATACGTTTGCCTCTAGTAATGGCTCTGGCACCTATGGGGCTAGAACCGCCATTGAAATTCACGGGGATGAGCATCAGGTTATCAACAATCGCATTTCTGGCTATACCTACGGCATCAATGCCACAGGGGTTGC
>JAGVDA010000220.1 GCA_020058975.1 Thermosynechococcus sp. WC_1
GTTGGCATAGATGGGAGCCGTTCGTTCGTGTTCTTGGCGGGCTTCTAAAAGTTGCGGCGCACAGTCTTCCGGCTTCATGATGGGGGGCGTAGGCGTTTGCTTTAGTTCGCCCCGTTGAGCGGCAGTTAACTGAGCCTGATAGTTTTGGTTTTGTTGTTTAATATCTGCTTTACACTGCTGCTCTGTTTCATAAAAAACGGCATCAATCGGTTCGTTTTGAGTTTGGTCGATATCTGGCTTATTACTACAGCTCGATACAAGCAGTGAAGCAATAGCGGCGATCGCCAAACTTTGCTGCACTCTTTCCCTCTGAATCAGACGGGGTTCTAGAACGTTTCGATCGCGCTTGGTGTGAGTCATTCTCGCAGTATATCGATCAGCTTTTAGGTTTAGTTTTCCCACTCTGGTTTATCAATCGTTCTTTATCGACTATGAACCCGTGCAGCAGCACGCCGCCGAACTGCTCAAAACGCTCCAACAACCAGAAGCGAAAGACCGTGTTTCAATTCTTGTAACCATCTAAATCTCTCATAAAAAATCGGGCTAGCATAATGCCATCAAAATAAAGGGTCGCAAACCATGAAGCAATGGCGTGTTTTTGGGTGTGGGTTATGTGCTGCACTGTTAATCCTCGGCTGGACTGCCCCAGCTTGGGCATTCTGCGGATTTTATGTGTCTAAGGCTGACACCACATTATTTAACAAGGCCTCTCAAGTGGCGATCGCCCGTGACGGAAATCGCACCGTCATCACAATGGCCAACGACGTGCAGGGCAATATTAAAGATTTTGCCGTTGTTGTCCCTGTGCCGATGGTCTTAAAACAAGAGCAGGTTCATGTCGGCGACCCCAAGGTTCTCAAACGACTCGATGCCTTTAGCGCCCCGCGCCTCGTAGAATACTTTGATGCGAATCCCTGTGAGCAGGCTAGGCTATACGACCGCGCTGTGACTTCGGCACCAATGGCACAAGAGGCTATGGGCGCAGCTAAAGCTCGCTCTAGCAATGCGTTAGGGGTAACGGTAGAAGCCCAATTTAGTGTGGGCGAGTATGACATTGTGGTGCTAGGGGCTAAAGAATCTAATGGCCTTGAAACTTGGCTGGCTCAAAACGGCTACAAAATCCCCCGTGGTGCAGCGCCATTGTTTCGCCCCTACATTCGCCAAAACATGAAGTTCTTTGTGGCGAAGGTAAACCTTAAAGAATTTAACAAAGCAGGCTTTGAATTTTTGCGCCCCATTCAAATGGCCTATGAATCGCCTAAGTTTATGCTGCCCATTCGTCTGGGGATGATTAATGCAGGCACTGCCCAAGATTTGGTCGTGTATATTCTCTCCCCCAAAGGCCAAGCGGAAGTGGTGAACTACCGCACGGTCAATGTGCCTTCAGAGGCCAATGTGCCGCTATTCGTGAAAGAGGAATTTGGCAAAGTCTATCCAGCCCTGTTTGGCACCGCCTATGACCGCGAAGGCCGAAACGTCGTTTTTCGAGAATATGCCTGGAATATGGGCAACTGCGACCCCTGCTCTGCCGACCCGCTCACACCCGAAGAGCTGCGTCAGGCAGGCGTGTTTTGGATGGATGAGCCATCTCAGTCTCAACCTCGCGGCGGCGGTCGGTTTGCGCCCCCTTGGATGAGCAATAACGTCTTTATTACGCGGCTGCATGTGCGCTATACCCGCGATAAGTTCCCTGAAGATTTGGTGTTTCAAGAAACCGCCAATCAGCAAAATTTTCAGGGTCGCTATGTGCTGACCCACCCCTATAAGGGTGAGCTGAGCTGTGCGGCAGGCAAGCAGTATGGGCGATCGCTCCCCGCTCGGTTTGAGAAAGAAGCCCAAACCTTGGCAAACCTAACGGGCTGGAATATTAGTGAGGTTCGCAAAAAGATGAATCTTCAGCAGCCGATTCCTGAAGGTTGGTGGCGTAAGCTATGGCGTAGCGTTGCTCCATCCTTTTTTGGATGAACGCCGTAAGCGCTACTCGTCTGGCTCTATGGTGCTGAGTAACCCATGCATTTGAAGGGTTTCGCAGTAAAATTCGGCATGTTCTAGCGCACAAACAATGACTAAGGCCAGTCCGTGGTTGTGCGCTTCCATCATGACGTTGAGTGCTTGCGGCTCGGTTAGGTTGGGGATCGTTTGGATCAAAATGCCAACCACATACTCCATTGAGTTGAAGTCATCGTTATGGAGCAGCACCTTATAGCGCGGCGCTAACTTACGAACCGTTGACGGTTTGGCTACAATTTCGACAGACATACGCTAAATCCTCTCAATCCATCTGGAAACAGCCTCATCTAGAAGCTGTTTTGTGAACTTGTGCTAAAAATTAATTTTGATGCAGGCAGCCTTTATGGGGTTCAGACCTTAAAGAAGCGTAAAGCCGCTGCCAGCAATCCGGTTTCCTTAGTTTACCAACTTCGCCTACTTTAGGTAAGAATCTATAGGCATTAGGATATGGGTGGATAGACTGAATGAACTGAGAAACGGGTACGGCTAGAAAAAGGAGAACCATATATGACTGCAATCACAATCAATATCTCTGATACCCGACTAAAAAAGCTGCAACAGTTAGCGAATGAAAGCGGCGTATCTCCTGAAGAGTTGCTATGCGCCAGCGTTGAGGAGTGGTTGAGCGGGTCAAAAGATGAATTTGATCAAGCGGCTAGCTACATTTTGAAGAAAAATGCTGAACTCTATCAACGTTTAGCATGATGCGCTATTTGAAGCTTAAGGAAGTGATTGATCTGCATCATCAGGTGGTGGAGCAGTCGGGTGGCTCATTGGGGATTCGTGATTTGGGTGCTTTGGAATCTGCTGTAGCACAGCCTTTGATGAGCTTTGGTGGCGAAGATTTGTATCCAACATTGGAGGATAAAGCAGCGGCTTTAGGGTTTTCGCTGGTGATGAATCATCCTTTTATAGACGGCAACAAGCGGATTTGACACGCTGCAATGGAAACGTTTTTGATTCTAAATGGGATAGAAATTGATGCCTCTATAGATGAGCAAGAGCAGGTCATTTTAAGGTTGGCAGCAGGACAGCTTGAACGTGAATCCTTTACCGAATGGTTAAAGAAACACATTAAGCCTGTTTGATAGTTTTTTTGCTATGGGCATCAGAGATCGGTCATGGAGTGCCGCAAGGAGATAACGCAGGATGGTTGTCACAACAGCAAAATGGACGATTAATGAGTACCACCAAATGATCGCGGCAGGGCTTTTAGACGGTCGCCGAGTGGAGCTACTAAATGGAGAAATTGTCGAGATGTCGCCAGAAGGGGAACCCCACGCTTATTTTAGTACCGAAGCAGGAACCTACTTGATTCGACTATTGGGTGATCACGCCACAATTCGCTTTGCGCACCCGATTACGCTGCCGAATCATTCTGAGCCGGAGCCGGATATTGCGATCGCCCAGCCCCTAGGCCGAGAGTACCTTCAGCATCACCCCTATCCCGAAAACATTTTCTGGCTAATTGAATACTCAGAATCTAGCCTAGACAAAGATCTGGAGATGAAACGACATCTTTATGCAGAGGTACAAATTCCTGAGTATTGGGTCGTTAATCTCAAAAATAGAACGCTGATCATTTTTCGAGATCCTCAGAATGGAGA
>JAGVDA010000017.1 GCA_020058975.1 Thermosynechococcus sp. WC_1
ACTGTGGCTGGCTGTGCCTACAGAACGACATACCTACTCAATGCCCTAATTGCAACGACTGGGTTTCAGTGCTTGCGGCGATCGCGTCGGTTGGGGGTGCAGCATGAGTACCCCTCAAAAGCTTAAAAGAGTTGTCATCAAGGAAGAGTTTGTTGACCTTCTAGGGTGCCCTGTTCAAGCCCTTGTTCTGAATCAGTTTCTCTACTGGGCAGACCGCTGCAAAGATTTTGATCAGTTCATTGCAGAAGAAAAGACCAGAAGACCGGACACCCATATTGAGCTTACCCACGGCTGGGTTTATAAAAAGTCCTCTGAGCTTGCGGAAGAGATCCTACTTTGCAAGTCTGAGAAGACGGTAAGACGGGCAGTGATTGAGCTTGTAAACCTTGGGTTCATCCACGAACGCGCTAACCCACAAGACAAATGGAATAAGACCTTGCAGTATCGGCCTGACCTATTGGCAATCAAGCAAGGGCTTGAGAGAATAGGCCATCAATTATGCGGGTATAAGTTTGAATCTACGCCATTGCCTACGAATGGTCAGGGAAAACCTATCGAGCGCCACCCTGTTCTACCGGAAAGACAAAATGATTCTCTGAAAGGTCAAAATGACGGTTCATATATAAGGAATACAGAGATTACAACAGAGATTACTTCAGAGAGAGAAGAGAAAGAGCGCGAAGCGCCAAAGATTCCCCTCCCTCACAAAATGCTTGAGAATCAGTTTGTGGTTGAGAAGACCCCTTGGATGAAACTAGGCGACATCAACTCAATTGACGCTGGGTTCGTGAAGTACGTTCAAGATTGGCTCAAAGGCCGTGGAGCCTACGAGAAGAAAGACCCGACTGAAGGTGACACCAAGACCTACATCCGCAGATACCGTATTGAGTCAAGAGGGTCTGAGCGGAGACAAGAGCTGCTAGATGCGATTACAAACAAGTGGGAGAGCTATCAAGAACAAGGCGCTGCGCTAAACGAAACCGAGATTGACTATGCTCTCCTACGGGAAAAGGGCAGACTAAGCCGGACGGATGAGCTACCGAAAGCGTGGTCAGAATACTTTGGTGAAGGAATCTATTACGCCGCGCAGCTAACTGTCAAACAGAAGGTTGAGTACTTGAACTGGCTACGCCAACAAGAGGCAGCGCCTTATGCAGCCTAAAGTCGTAGACATTCAATCAAGGCAGAAGCCCGCTAAGCACAGCATCGAAACACTTACCCCATTGGTGGATCTATTGCCGAAAGAGTGGCGATTCTGCGTTTGCAACGGCAACAAGGTGCCTCAAGGCGCTGAATGGCAGAACTCCCCATTTGATCACGCAAGGCTCCTAGAATCACAAAATAGAGGGGTCTTCTCAGACCTTTGGCTAGAACCAAGCGATGGTGGCGAACCTTTTAACGTACCGCTGAAATGGTGTAAAGCTATCGGCGTTATGTGTGGCGCTCCATCCGGTGGCCTACTGATGCTTGACCATGACGGGAAAAGCTGCGATCGCCTGATTGAGAAATTATCTGGCTTGCCCCTCAGTGAGGCATTACCTAAATCCGCAGTCGTCACCAGTGGCTTAGCAGGGCGTTACCAAATCGCCTACCAAGTGCCTGAACACTTTTGGAATGCCGTATCAACCAAGCGTGTTGCAACAGGCTCTCATGGGCTGGATGGCAAGGCTGAACAGTTAGAGTTTCGATGGACAGGCGCTCAGTCAATCGTATTGGGTGAGCATCCAGAGACAGGCAGCTATCGATGGGTTTATCACCCTAACGACATCCCAGTCGCAGAAGCGCCGATCTGGATGATTGAGCAAATGCTCGAATCAGGAGATATTCAGATCCCTGATTCACCAAAAAGCCACGCCAAGCCTAAAATAGGCGGCAATCCTAACTGCCCTCCGATTCCATTGGTTGAGTGCTGCCGAAAAGTTGTGAGGATGGCGCTAGCTGGCTCATTTGGTGCAGGTCGCAACTCAATGGGGTATGAAATTGCAGCCGAGCTTATAGCAACAGCGCAATACTTGACAACCATCGGTGTCTATTTTGAGGGCGATCCAGCCAGCCTTTTTGATAACTGGTGTTCAGAGGTTGGGCTAGATTCAGACACTCCAAAAGGGCAGCCTACACGGATTTGGAACAGCGCACTGAAGCGGAATCCAACGCCCACTAGACCCGCCAGCGACATTGAGAAAACCCTCAAGTGGTGGGAATGGAAACACCGTGAAACCGCGGCTAGCAATGCCCCATCTCCGTCAACGGCAAGACCTGGCTCGTTAGGTGGGGATGCAGAAGAAACACCGTTAACGGATGTTGAGCAGTTAAAAGCCGCTCTGAACGCCTACACCGAAGAGCAAGACCCTTTCAAAAAAATACTGATTGAGAACAATCTCAGCAAAAACTACCAGCTCCGATCACAGCGGCTAGATGGGGCAATTGAGCACCTAAACCCAACGGTGATGCCTGAATTCAAACTATTGGATTCAGTCTGTGCAGATATGTTTGCCCAAATCGAAGCCCGATCAATGTCTTCAGTATTGCCAGGGGTAAAAACTGGATTTACTGACATAGACGAAATGCTTCAGGGGTTGCAAGGTGGCGATCTGATCGTGGTAGCAGCCCGTCCCTCAATGGGCAAAACAGCGCTAGTTCTTTCTATTGCAAAAAATGTTTCTGAATACTATGAAAAGCCTGTGCTGTTTTATTCTCTCGAAATGGCTGAGCGACAATTAGCCTATAGACTTTTAGCCGCTGAATGTAATGTATCATCTCAAAATTTGCGTTCAGGCAATATTAGCGATGAAGAATGGATTCGGGTATCTGATGCGCTTGGGCGATTGACAGGTATCAAGCTTGCGATTAACGACTCATCTCTAATATCAATTGAGCAAATTGATGCCAGCGCTAGAAAGATGAAAGAAGAGCATGGAAGCATTGGTTTAATTGCCATAGACTACCTTCAACTCTTATCTTTTGATGAGTCTGAAAATAGAACGATAGGCATCTCTAAGGTGACTAGAAAGCTTAAAATATTAGCAAGAGAACTTGAGGTTCCTGTTATTGCATTAAGTCAGTTAAGCCGTAGTGTTGAGCAACGCCAAGACAAGCGGCCTATCATGTCAGATCTTAGAGACAGCGGCGGTATTGAGCAAGATGCAGATCAAGTAATCATGCTTTACCGCGATGAGTATTACAACAAAAATTCAATAGAAAGAGGCACTTGTGAAGTGATTGTGTCAAAAAACAGAAATGGGCCAGTTGGTACCGTTCGGCTTCTATTTGAGCCAAGTTTTACACGGTTTAGCGATAACCTGTCTAGCCGCAATAACCAAATCGTTGTTTAGGAGAAAAATAATGGGAGACATATTTAAGCCCTACACTATCAATCTTTTAGAATCCAACAGATCCGCTTGCCCTAAATGCACCTGCCAATTTGCTTGGGTTCTGCCTACCGCGACAAAGAACTATGCCGAGGTTAAATGCGCTAATGCTGATTGTAATAGTTGGCTATTTTGGCATCCGAAGCCAAAGAATGAGGGTAGCACTAAGCGCAAAGATACCAAAGGATTGATAGAAAAGTTCAACCGTGGCTTCTGTGAGATATGCCTACGCAAAGACTATCAATTACCTCGGTCTGAAGCATTAGAAGCTCATCACGTTATCGAGAAAAAAGACGGAGGGGATGAGAGTCAAGACAACATCAGGATTGTCTGTACTAAATGCCATAAGTGGATTCACCACGAACGAACTTATTTAGGCCATTACCACGCAGAAGAAACAGACTCAAATATTGAAGGACTAGCAGCTTAATTCATGAACACAGTAAATCTAATCGGCAGACTGACGGCAGATCCAGAAGTTCGTTACTTCGAATCAGGCAAGGCGATCGCCACTTTCTCGATTGCTATTACCCGAACCCGCGATGAGTCAGACTTTTTCGATGTTCAGGCATGGGAAAAGACCGCCGAAGTTATCGCCCAATATTGCAAGAAAGGCTCTCAGATTGGTATTGAAGGCCGTCTAAAACAAGAGAGATGGAAAGACCGCGATTCTGGCAATAACCGCAGCAAAGTACTGGTCATTGCGACTCGGATTGAACTTCTAGGGGCAAAGGATACGGCGGCAGGGGTTCCTGTATCCGGTTCGGCTCCACGCCCTACAGCAGCCGTCAGTCAGCCTGATATTGAACCAAATTGCGACGACTTCCCTTTTTAGTCAATGCCCGAAATAATCCACTTCACCATTCCAGGCCATCCCGTAGGCTACATGCGAACCACTCAGGCAGGCTGCAAGTTTGACCGTCAATACAAGCGCTACCAAGCTTATAAAGATCGGGTGGTTGCAGCTTTTCTAGGCCAGTGTCCTGGCAGTTGGGGAACTCCTAAGCCATTGACAACAACGCCAGATAAAAAGACCCATGTATCGATCAGGATCTACTTCAAAAACAGAGTGCACGCAGATCCGAGTAACGTACATAAAGCAATAGAGGATGCCTTGTTCAAGTGCGATAAATACTGCGAAGGAAGTTTTGAGTTTGGCTACGACTCAACTAGCCCAAGGGTTGAAGTCACCTTAAGCTAATAGCATATTCGCTATAATGTCATTACTGACGCAAGGAATAATTTTAGGATGAATTCACAGCACAAATCTAAAATATTGATTTCTCAAGGATTTACACCAATACCTTTGTTTGATGGCTATTGGTGTAACGAAGAAGGATTAATTGCATCTAGCGCTAATAGAGAAAGGGAATCTCCTAGGGTATTGAGTCCATTGATTATAAACTCTGGCTATCAAACGGTGCAGCTTGAGGTCAAAGGTAGCAAGCCCAAAAGAGTTACAGTTCATAGACTTATTGCATTAACTTTTATCCCCAACCCTTTTAATTATGAGTGCATTGATCATCTTGACTCTAACAAGCTGAATAATCACGTTAGCAATTTGGAGTGGGTAACAGCTAAGGCAAATACTAGAAGATGCATAGAAAGGGGAGGATTTCCTTCTAAAAAAGGTGAGTTTGGCGGCAAATGCAAATTAACCGAGCTTCAAGTTAAAGATATTTATCGGAGAATGGAAGATGGAGAATCTACCTCAAATCTGGCGAAAGAGTATTGCGTTGGATATAACGCTATAAGAGCAATTTTCAACGGGACGAATTGGAGTCATTTAGGGCTAACTCCACAGTTCAAAGGGAAAGCGAAAGGAGAAAAAGCAGGAAGTGCATCACTAAAAGATACCCAAGTAGTTGAAATAAAGATTTTATTGGCAAACGGCAACAAAGCCTCAGAGATTGCCAGACAATTCAACGTCTCTAAATCCTGTATTCAACATATAAAAATGGGGCGGAGCCGCAAATGATTTTTAAGACCATCAGTGATGCCTTATTTACCACCGACAAGTACGTCTTCGGTGATTTTGATTTTGACTATGACCCAATCAACCCGCGAGTGGAGGTGACATTGCAATGAACAGTAAACCGATTACAGCCTATCAGTGCAGCAAGTGCAACGTGGCATATATGACGGACAAAGTTGCTGAAGGTTGTTGCAGAAACCCCTACTGTGCTTGTGGCGCAAGCATCCCGAGAACTCAATGGCGCTGCGACAAATGCAAAGACCATGCCGACCGCTTTGGATGGGAGTGTGCCGAGAGAAATTCATTGCCAAAAGATGGGTGGCTTTATTCCGAAACGAACGATGAATATTTTTGTGATATCGAAAATTTCATGCTGTCTCGTGAATTTGAGGAGCAAGAACTAGGGGAACTTGTTGCAATGCTAGACAACCCCTCAGAGTTTGCCCGAAAGTATCAGGTCTACATCTGCAAGGCTCATAAGCCAGGGCTATTTGATCTGAATGACTACTACGAAGACCATTGTTTTGAGGATCATGAATTACCTGGGAACTGGCAGCAGGCAAATAATGCCGTGAATGACTGGATTGCAAGCGTATCCGATAATGAATGGCCTCAAGTGCCATCGACGATCGCCTGGGATGGGGAGTATGCAGATGACTGATCGCAAACTAAACATCGGCGGCACCTATCGCAACTACCAAGGCGGTGTTTACAAGGTACTGGGCACTTTTCCCGCAATCCATGCCTTTA
>JAGVDA010000063.1 GCA_020058975.1 Thermosynechococcus sp. WC_1
AAAGGATGTCTATGGGATATCCCATAGAGCCTCATGACATCCAAGCCCTACGAGTGTTCTTTATCTCACCCAAGAACCGCAAAGTGGCAAAGCAACCCCCTAGCGAGGGGTTTGGGGCGGTGATGTGGTTGATGATGGGCGGGGATGTGGGCGATCTGTGGAGTGGCGCGATCGCACGGGAGCTGGGGCGGCGATCGGATGGAGCGCGGATGGATAAACCCTGTGGAAATGGGTTTATTGCTAACAAGTTTAAATGTGGCAAAAATCTTTCCTCTGGATTGCATCAAAAGCTGATCGACGCTGGGCAAAACGTTTTTAAGCCTTATGAAAAAAAGATGGACGCGGCACAACGCGACTACAAGGCTTTGGAGTCGTCAATAGATCGCCTGAAAGCGGGAAACGGCGATATTGAAGCACTTAAGGAGCAATGGAAAGAGGCGAAAGCGAAGGCGACTCAATCAATGATGCCAGTTGAAAAAATTAGGGATTCTTTAATGCGTAAGTCCGCCGTTACAGAGGAGGAGATTGATTCCTTTTTTAGCTCATTGCGGATTACTAGGAATGCTAAGACCACGATGAAAGAATCTGAGCTTGACGAAGTTGGATTCTCAGAAGCAATTGAAGAAGCCTATCGGCTTTCTAATGGCAAGCTCCGGCCAAATCTTAAAGTGGATTCTGACGATATTGGATTGGCCTCTGCTGCCATTGACTTAAGGTCTAGAACGATGTATGTCAGCGATCGGCTTAATCGAGAGGATGTTTATCATGAATTGGGGCATTTGCTAGAGGAAGATAGCCCAAAAGTAAAGGACGCTGCCTATGAATTCCTTCTGGCTAGAGCTGATAGCAACAAGGTTTCTTTGAGTCAGTTTACGGGTGTCAAAGGCCACAAAAACGAAAAAATATATCCAGATAAATTTGTGGATCCCTATGTAGGAAAAGTTTATTCAAATAAAGAAACCGAGATAATTTCAGTAGGGCTTCAGCATTTTGCTGACAGCAATTCGATGGTTCATTTGTACGCAAAAGACAAAGAGCATTTCTATTTAACACTGGGGGCGCTCAATGCTAACTTATAGGCTCCAAAATGACTCGATTAATTTAACCGTATCGGCTGCGGTCGACTCTTTGGAAGATGTCGCCCCTGTCGTCGTATCTGCCCCTCCATTTGAGATGCAGTTTTTTCAGGATCTGATGGCGCGGCAATATGGATCTAATAGTCGATTCTTAAAGGAAAAGGACACCGGATTAAGCTTTGTCATGGCGATGAATGCTCTTCGTCGGCAGGGATGGCCTATTCAGTTGATTGAAGGGGTTGCGATCGCGGATTCCGAATTTAGCTTTAAAGGAGATGTGATTGATTCAGAGGCGATCGCGCTTGAGGATTCATTGAATGGCGTAATAGTGGGTCATTCGAGTAGCAATGAAGATCTGGGCGCTGAGCTTACTCGCACAGATGCCGAACCCGTCAAAGTCGAAGGCGAACTACTTTCCGAACAAGACTGGGAAACGATCGCAGACGTGAGCAATGCGGACGCTGAAGCCGCGCTCAAGCAGTGGAAAAAGACTGCGCCGGAACAGTTTGCTGAAATACTGGATGCAGGAGAAGCCGATGAGACAAGTAACCGACCACAAAATTGAGATACCAGGGGCTCGCGTTCTAGGCGTCGATAACGCTCTGACAATCAATGTATTGGACGAACCAGGGCATGGTAATGCCTGCCATGAATATCAAATTGTCAACACCGTCCACAATGTTGAATACCTAGGGAAAGACGAAGCCGTGTCGATTATCAATCGCGTTCTCTGCCAGATTTCTTTTCAAAATGGCCCTGCCCTAGAGGCTGGCATTAATGGCATCACCCAGGAAGCCTTAATCGCAATTTGCATTGATCGCCTGAGAGGCTTTCAATCCGGCGACTTTGCCTGCGAGAGCAATGCTCTCGCGCTAGAGCATCTTGAGTTAGCCCTAGGTTGTCTTCAGCAGCGCACCCGCGATCGGTTGGCGAGAGGGGTTGAAGGGAGGTTGGTGCATTGAGCAAAGATAGTCCGGCTAATGTCGAAACATACTCTGGAGAACTTCCCGACATCCCCTATGGAGAAGCTTCAGCCCCTGGCTACGTCAACCCTGAAACGGGACAAAATACGGATTATTGGGTCTTGACACCAGAAGAGCGATCGCAGGGCTTCATCCGTCCCGTGCGCCGCTCCTATCTTCATCGAAAATGTGGAGCAGAGACGGTAATGGGACAGGCGATCGCCGAAACCTACGCCCGTAGCCCCAAATTTTATGGCGCAACGTTCTGCTGGAAGTGCAAAGACCATTTCCCCGTCAAAGAATTCACCTGGGATGATGACGGAACGGAGGTTGGGAGTTGACTCAATCCGTCCTCAGCGACCCCCTTCCGCACTCCGATCGCAGTGCGTCAGACCATCCTGAGTTTTACTACAACGCCAAAACCGGACGCTATCATTACCGCGATACCAATAAATTCATTTCCAATGCCGCTCGGGACAACCTCACACGCGGTCACATCAATCAAGTTAGAGAAACCCTTAGAAACCAAACAGACCGTCTCAATAAAATCAGTTTCCAGCGCTGGCAAAAAGAGACCTTCAATCAAGTCAAAATCGCCCACACGCAAAGTTACATGTTGGGTCGAGGTGGCATTCATGAAATGCAGCCCCAAGACTACGCCGCCCTCAGTAAAGAAATGCGGTTCCAGCGCGATCGCTTCAAACTCTTCTCCGGCCAAATCCTAGACGGCAAACTCTCTGACGCGGCCATTCGATATCGACTCACTGCCTACGGGGAAGCCACGAAGGTGAGTCATGAAAATGGACTTCTGGGGGCTGCGATCGCCCGTGGGGACACTGAGGAGAGAAATATCCTCAGCATGGTTGAGAATTGCCTCGACTGCGTGAAATACACCGGAATGAGTTGGCAACCCATCGGCACCTTGCCCCGCCCCACCAAAAAGCGACGGTGCATGTATAACTGTCAGTGCCGGATGGAGTTTAGGGGGTCTGCTGCCAAAAAATCGGCTTAGTTAAAGTTTTCCTCGTACAATTTTGATGAACGCACGAATCAAAATTGTCATGAACGTATCCGAGGCAATTCCAGGCTGTTCCACGGGTCAGATTGCTGGCCTGAACCAACAGGTCATTGAAGAAATCCTGAAAATGAAGCCGAATCTACTGAGTAAAATCAGTCACAAACTGATTGATTGCTCGGGCGATCAAAACAATCCGTACTTGCAGACCAACGCCTACATCAACCTCGTTCGCGCCGTAGAAGAGCGGGGAGCCAGGATGCTGATTAACAGTTGCCTTCGCACCAACATGCAGCAACACATGCTAAGACGCCAATACGAGCAAGGGTTATGCGGCATCATGGCGGCGGCAAGACCAGGCGCAAGCAATCATAACTCAGGACTGGCTATAGATATTGAGGATGCTTCAGGTTGGAAACCTTATCTAGAGCGTCACGACTGGCGATGGATCGGCTCTTTCGACCC
>JAGVDA010000532.1 GCA_020058975.1 Thermosynechococcus sp. WC_1
AGACTGTTATCCATGGCTGAGACTGCTTAAATGTCAATACTTTGAGCTTAATGTCTCAGCCTTCCTTATGCCTATCTTTTTCCGTCGAACTCACGTTAAAACGTGTTCTACACAAACTATAGTTTTCAAGTTGGACGGGGTTTAATTGCGAAAACTGGAATACTCCCAATCCTTGGGTTTCATCCAGAAGCCTATTCCTGATCCACCTCAACCCGACCGACCCCCGTTTTAGGATAGTAGTTCTTAAGAATCTGTTCATAGGTAAAGCCTTGCTCCGCCATCTTGAGTGCCCCAAGCTGGCTCATTCCATGCCCTTGAAACGCATCTGAAACAATATCATCAGAAGCAGCATAGAGCGATTCCACAATGCCGCCGCGATAGCTGACAAAAGACCCTGCGGTTTGGTCAACGGCAGTGCGCGTGGTCGCGGCTTCAGACTCAACCCCTTTATAAACCTGATAATACTCATCCGAGCCAAGATGGTAGAGCTTATTGGCAGGCTTAAAGTAGTAGGTCAAAGCATAAGATCGAGCGGCGATCGCCTGAGCCTTGAGTGCCGCCATCGGCCAACTGGGGGAAACCTCTGCCCCCACCACGCTGTAAAGATACAGCCGGAGGTTGACATAGTTCACCGCCCACAGCTTGCCATTATCTGCCACCAGCAACAGCGTGCCGCGATAACCGCGATCGCCAACATACACAAGGCTCCCCTGATCTGGTACAACCCAAGTGATTTTGGGTGCTGGTTTACCGCCAATGATCATGCCTTGTAAATCTGCCTGAACCAAATAGGGTTGAGATGCCGTTAGGCTTTGTAACGGTTGACCGCCTTGGTCAAACAACTTGCCGCTACCAGAGACGGCAATGTTGAGGGATGGCGTACCACTGGCGAGAGCGACATGCATCTCTACGGAGGAATCAACATTGGGGTAGAGCGTTGAGCGCGCCAATTGGCTGCGACGTGCTAGCTCTGCTTTAGAAAGAACGGGTTGTCTCGCTGACGAGGGTTGAGTAGAGATAGTCGGTTGGGGCGTCGGCAAGGCCGCTTGGGGCGTAGCACTAGGGCGGACACTCAAAAACGGAAAGATCGAAACGGTTGGGCTAGGCGAGGCAAGTGGAACTGGCATGACGGTATAGTTTTGCACGGGACGCATCATTGCCCAAAGCGGAACGGTAATACAGGGTAATGGCAACAGCCATAACCCGAACTTAAGAAATTTCGGTACAGTGGATTTTGTCATAGTCACGAATGACTGTAGGCGCGATGGACAGCATGAGTCAAGATATTCGCATTTGTTTTGTGGGAGATTCTTTTGTCAACGGAACTGTTAATGGCACAGGAGATCGCCCTTCTCGCTCAAAATGGGTCAGTCTGGCAGCATTGGTTTGATGCCCATGATTGTAGAGTGGCTACGGATCAAAATTGCACCAGAGTATCGAGAAACGTTTGTCCAAAAAGATGATGAGGTCTGGACGACTTTTTTAAGGCAATATCCAGGTTTTCTGCGTAAAGAAGTTTGGATTAGTCCAGATGACTTCAGCGAAGTAATGATTGCGATTTACTGGGCGACAGTTGAGCAGCAGCAGGCGATCCCAAAAGCAGCGCTAGATGCCGTTGAACAAAGATTTTTGGCAGCGCTAGAGGTTCCGTTTCAACTGCTAGAAATTAGGCTGTATCAGGTTCGTAAAACGACTGCCATCCGCTAAAGGAAAACTACAGACTCCAATCTGCGATCATCAACCCGGGCACCTGCTCAAAATCCCGTCGATTGCGGGTGATGACGGTGGCGTTTAGGGAAAGGGCTATTGCTGCAATCCGCAAATCTTGCCGCAAACGTTTTTTCCGTAGCGAAGGGTTAGCGATGAGAATTTTGACGTAGCAATCATCAGCTTGTGAGTCAAACTTAAGCACTCGAAAATTTTTGACAAACTCAACGGTTTGCCACAGATGCTCATACTCAATGGTTAGATTACGCGGATCTGGTAAATTGTTCAACCGCCCCATCCATCCATTAAAAACCTCTTGGACGGTAATAATTGTAATGACCACTTCCTGAGAGGATTGGGCAATTCCAGCTCTGACCGATACATTTCCTCTTAGCCAAAACGATACGTGATCCGTATCCAAGATAAACATCCGTTATCGCATGTATTCCGAAACGTCCATTTCTTCATCGCCCCAAACATCGCGCTCTGCCTGAATTCGGTTCATAACATCTTCAAAGGCAGAATTTGCTTGGAACATTCCAGCAGACTGCATCTGAGCTATCTCTGTCGATGGCAACGGCACGTCCCAAGGGATAGTCTCAATTTGAGCGAGTCGTTCTAGAAAAACAGCCTGAACCTTCGCGATCGCCTCTTCTCGCGTTGTTGCCTCTACATGACAATCAGGAAACTCAATCACTGAAGCAGAAATCATCCCCGATGCTTGTGTTTCAAGACCCAGCGTTACCCTTAACTGAGTGGCTTTGCATTGTTCTTCATTCACAGCTTTAATGTTCCTTTTTACCCTGATGCAATGACTCAATCCTATCTAAAGTGTAAAGGTGAAGTCTCGGATGAGCATTCCTGGCACCTGAGCGCCGCCCAGCGATCGCCCCCCGTAAGTATCCACATCCGCCACAAAAGCCTGAAAGTCTGTCACTGCCTCTAGGTTCTCACCCAGAAATGCATACAGGCTATCGTCAAACCGCAAATCTTTAATGGGTGCCACAATCTCGCCGCCTTCTACCCAGAAACAGGCGTAGCGCGTCATTCCCGTGATGCGTCCGCTGGGGCGATCGCTCCAATTCAAATAATGTAAATTCGACAGATACAGTCCGGTATCGAGCTGTTTCAGAATGTCATCTGAAGTAAGGGTGCCCATCGAAACTTCAGGAGCGCGGAGACCTTCGCCACTGTTGGCTGCATTGCTTATTACGCCGTATTCTTTTGCAGTACGGGCATTGATGAGAGTATTGGCGAGGTTGCCTTGGTCAATCAGCAACACTTCTTCTGGGGCAATTTCGCCCAAACTATTGAAGCGGGGCACGGTGCCGCGACGAAAGTTTTCTCGTAGAGAGAAGAGGGGCGATAGGGTTTTGCCTTCTCGTAGTTTGAGCAGGGCGCTGCCACCTTGCCGCAAAGAAGATTCGCTGACGGCTCCCCAAGAAAACATAGAGAGCATTTCTGCCACTGCTGCGGGTGCCAAGTAGGTTCGATACCGTCCTGGTGCAATCGTTTTGACAGAACGATCCATAACCTGAAGCTGGGCTTTGGAAGCTTCAATTTCAGCCTGAAACTGTTCTGGACTCCAGTTTTGACCTGCCAGGGTAGCCTTCACCGCCTTCTCAGATGGCGCAATCGTGGAGTAATCAAGAAAAAAGGTTTCGGTGGCAAACCAGTGGCGCTGTCCGGCGGAGTTGGCATTGGCGCGGATAATAGAGCCAGAGGCATAAATTCCCGTAAAGTCTACGCCCTGGACGAGGGGCAAAATGGCTTCGGGTGCATCTTGTGGCGCTAAGAGCTGCCCCGTATAGACTTCATGGCTAGAGCCATAGTTTTGAGGAAGTACGAGGTATGGATCAACCGGAAGTAGCGGGAGTTCTTGCCGCAGATCTTTGAGGGCATCTAGGGCGATCGCACTATCCACCCCAAAGTCCCCTGTAAAAGAAAGCGAGGCCGTTGCAGTCCGATGGTTATGGCTCAGGCGGATAGAAATATCGCCATCCGTCACAACTCCCGACTGACGAACTTTGCCATGATTGAGCCGCATAAAGTGGCTTTCTTCGCCAGATAAATCGATGGTTAAATGTTCTTCTGCGTTCAAGCTATTGAGCAGCAGATCGCAAAGCTGATTGAAGGATTGCTCCCACTGCTGACTCATGCCACGCCTCCAAACACTTCGATATTTGTAAAGACACACATCGGCGATGCATGGCCTACGCGGATGGCCTGATTGGGTTCGCCTTTGCCGCAATAGGGGGTGCCGTACATGGCTACAGTGTGGAGATCGCCCACTTTCATCAAGCTTCGCCAGAACTGATTTGTCACCCCGCGATAGTTAGGGTTGCGGACGGTTCTCGTTAGCTTTCCATTTTCAATCAGCTTGGCGTACTCACAGCCAAACTGGAACTTATTGCGGTAGTCGTCAATAGACCACGAACGGTTGGATTCCATGTACACGCCAAATTCAACATCTCCAATCATGTCTTCAAAGGTGCTAGTGCCTGGTTCTAGATTCAGGTTTGCCATGCGATCGATGGGCGGACGGTTCCAGGAGGTGGCGCGGAAGTTTGCAACCCCAGGCACTTGTGATCGGGTCTGGCTTTCTAAGCTACCCAGTCCTCTCAGCAATAGCCCTTCTTTAATTAGATACTCGCGCTGGGCAGGAGTGCCGCCATCGTCAAAGGCGTAGCCTGCAAACTCACCAGGGACGGTAGGGTCGAAGGTGACGTTCATAAGAGGCGACCCGTAGACGAGAGTACCAAAGTCGGTCAGCTTCACAAAGCTAGACCCAGCGTAGTTGCGCTCATCACCTAAAATGCGGTCTAGCTCTAGAGGATGCCCGATGCTTTCATGAATTTGCAGCATCATCTGGTCGGGCGCTAGCACCAGGGTAGCGGCGGTAGTGGGGCATTCTTCAGAACCTAATAGCTCGACAGACTGCTCTCCAATTTGGCGGGCGCGAGCCAGTACAGCGGAAGGGTCAAAGACCTCTACGCCTGCTTGGTAGCAGCGAGCCAGTTGACCGTTATCGGTGCGCTTTTGGGTAAGGGTGCCATCCTGTGCGGTGGAGGCGTAGTCGGTTTCGACAAAGAAAAATTGTTGATAAACATCGGAACCGTTGCTGCTGACGAATCGCTGCTCGGTTTCAACGGTTTGGGCTATGGCGCTGGTTTGCACCACTTTGTCGGAGACTTTGAGGGTGGTGCAGACTTGGGTCAGTAGCCCCACAAGGTCTGAGACGCTAATGCTATCTGAGGGCTGCTGTA
>JAGVDA010000434.1 GCA_020058975.1 Thermosynechococcus sp. WC_1
AATGGGCGGTGAGGGGCTCGAACCCCCGACATTCTCGGTGTAAACGAGGACTCTTTAAGGGTTGAAATGCTTGCGGGTTATTAGTTTTAGCGCTTCATAAAAACGCCTGCGGGAAAATTGCGGGAAAAGTTGTCAATTAAACCTCCTCAAACAATTCAACAAGCTGCTCAAGAGAGACATTCAGCACCTTGCAATAGTCAAGGGTCTGTCTTGGGGTCAGATTAGGCATTCTGGTACCTCTCTCCCATTCGCTGACGCTTTGATCGGTTACTCCCAATGCGTCAGCAACTTTGCGCTGTGTCAACCCTTGTTTCTTTCTGGCGACTAGAAGCATTGCTTTCATAATCCAAAGTCTACAACACAGATTATAGACGTTAAAAAGTATTTTTACAATTTAAATTGACTTATACGCTTTGACGTGTAATATTTAATTCATGAGGTTGAGCCACCCACTACACCGCGCTCCCTCAAAAGGTTTTTCACCCATGTCTTACAATCCTTTCGCTTCCGCTCTTTCCGCCGCTACTGCTGAATTAACCAGCCCCGCAGCCCGTCAGTATTACGTCAATCGCGCTCAGCAAGACCTACAGACCGCTTTCGTTCTCATCGTCCAGTTTGGCTGCATCGCCTATGCCCTTGGTGCCCAGTGCCGCCAGTGGGTTGAGGATATGGAGCAATCAGCACAGGTTCAACCCGCTCCCGCGCCTGGTGCCTTAGTGCTAGCTCCGGCAGTTGCTCTCTCCGCTCCGATGGTTCCGGTTCACATTGTGGCGATCGCCTCAGTCACACCCGCCACCTTACCCGCCTTCACTCCGGTTGCCCTATTGAATCCAGCGCCAGCACCTAAAGCAAAGCGAACCCGCAAGCCAGCCGCGCCAAAATCGCCAGCACAACCTACTGAAGCACCCGCGAAGGGTAAGAGAGGTCGCAAGCCTAAGCAGGTCGCCACGGCCTAAAATCAGCGCCCTGAGCATGGCCTAAAACTGCTTAAAAAAATCACTTATTGGAGTACAAAAATGTCTCAAAAAACTTTCGACAAATTTGAATCAATTCACGCGCGTTTAATTGTGCTTTCTCATGCAATAGATAGCCTTCACTCAACTTACGGCATTAAGAATGAGTTTTCAATCGTGACCATTGATATAGCCTCAGAGATTAGCGAACTTTTAATTGAACTGAGAGCATCTTAAAGTCTAGGCTCATTCACAAGAAAGCGCCGCCAGTGTGGAATCTGGCGGCGCGGTTTTTGTCTGAGGTTAAGACAAACTTTTTAGGTGGTTAGAGCGTCCGTAATAACCGCGATTGACTTCGCATTCCTAACATTAATGTCAGCGAATAGCATCGCTCTAACTTCAATTTCACCCTTGCGGAAACCAGCGCCATAAGGGTTGGTGACAATCTCAAGAATGCCCCATTGCCCAAGGATGATATCTTGCCAGTTCGCCATGATGATCGCGCTTAGTCCGGTGCCCGACCCTTTAGTGAGGTTTGATGGGACGTTGGTAGACATTGCGGCCTTATACCCGTTTACAACGCCCATTCCTGCGCGGCCTTGTGGATCTGGTTGCCAGACTGCTTTAGCCCCTGCTGTGGCAAACTCTAGAGTCTCTTTGGCTCTCCGTGTGACTTGGGGCGTAGAGAGGTACCCAATGGAACCCGTTAACGCATTAGCCGTGCTTAAACTGGCTTCAAGGTCAAGCATTGCCCCGTAGGTGATCGCACCGCCGTTGGTGCCTAATGAAACTGTGCCGATACCGGCTGTACTTAGGATGCCTCTAGGCTGATTGCTTGCGCCGGTGCCTGCGATGATTGCAAGGTCAATGCCCCGCGCGATCGCATCAATGAAGTCAGCCTTGATCAAACTTTCGATCATAGGATTTGTTTGAACCATCGCCAGCCGGCTGAAGGTCGCATATGCACCGATGGTCTTTGGGAGCATTGAAATCTGATCGAAGGTGCCTTCAGCGAGTGGCAAGTCAGTATTCTCAGCCACCCAGCCAGCCGCGCCGATACTGGCTCTACGAGGGATAATCACATCACCCTGTAAGCCTTCTAGAACAGTTGTGCCCAGCATCAGACAATAGGCTGTAGACCTAAGCGCCTCTACGAAGTTTCCAGCTAGATACTGTTCTGGCACTAGAGGGCTTGCTGTTCCAGCGCCTTGGGCTAAGAAAGCCCGTTGCTGCTGCTGTCTAGAGTTCCAAGACAGTTCGTTCACTGGCACGAATACGCCGCCGTGTTGGGGTTTGATTCCCCGCTGCACGATTTCTTGGTGTAGATCAAGCTCAAAGCTGCCGCCCTGGTACCCTGGTTCGACCTGAGAGCGAATGAGGTTAAACAGGCTGTATTGATCGCGTTCTTTTGCTGACAGCCCCATATCGAACTGCGGTGACGGTCTAGAGATTGAATAAGAGTCATTGCCCCGAATCTCGCTAGTAATGAGCGATCGCGCTTCTTCTTCGGTCAAATCCTCATCAATCGCCTGTTGAGCTAATTGCATCGCACGGGCTACACCGCCTGGGATTTTGTTACCCCACTTGGTAGGCATCGCCTCAATATTGCGAATCCGATCCCTTTCTTCGGCTTCGCGTTGCTTTGACATTCGTGCTGCTGTTGGCATGGTCTTTCTGACTCCTATGTTTTCATCTAAACTTTTTGCTCTGCCTACGCCCACAGTCGGGTCGGCTGCGATGGGGCATGAACTCACTTCGAGCAACATCCAGCTTGAAATGGTCACAACTGGTACGCCGTCTGAACCTAGGCGCTCGGTGTGGTCATCACAGGTGTAACGACAGCTCACGTTCGGCAGAACCCCGCTGCGGATATCTGCGGCGTACTTCCGAGCGCAGTCAGAATCACCTAGTCGGGTGCGGCAATAAAGCCTATCCCCGCGTTGCCAGACCGCTAGGACTTGACCCAAAACCTCAGACTCTCGGTGATTAAATAACCAAGGCACCGCGCCGTTATAAACCCGTGAGAGGTCAACGCCATTTAGGTCTAGGACTTCGCGATATTGCCCACGGTCAACGGCAAAGCCTGAAGCAAAACTGAACTCAAAAACATCCTCAGAAACTGTGACGGTTTCCGGCTGAATCGCCATCAATCGGTTTTGATACTTTGGAAGGTCGATCATTAGCTTTGCTTCTACTTTTTCATACCCTAAAATATTATTCACAAAGCCGTCAAGTCTTTGCAGAGAAGGCTTTTCAGGCATTTTGAAGGGCACTTTTGAGGGCATCCGTCAGCATGGTAAGGGCACTTTTGAAATGGGTAGGGGCACCCGTAGGGCATTGCGAAAAAATGGAGGGGCAAGGGGCGATCGCGTTGTGGCGGTGGCGATAGCGTGAAAAAATCTTAATAATTTCTTCACATTTAGCATAGATACGTTTTATTTGATGGGTGCAGTCTATAAATCAGGCTTGGCAGTGGCACCCATCAAAAAAACTTAATACCAAGGGGAGTGATGGGGGTATCCCATCCGCATTTCGTTTTAGATCTCAGGAAGTACCTTGGGTATTTATACTCATGCCGCCTTGGGCTTCCGCAGTGTGCGACCAAAGCCCTTAAGCTTACGCCGCTTGGGTGCTGGTTTGTCGCGTTCGATCACTGCCACGGTGCCATGCTCTGCAAGGCTCCCAATCTCGGTTTCAAAGACGATGCCCACAGGCAGTTGATGAGGCTTAACCTGCTCAGCAGTCCCGATAAGCAGCCGCCAGAACTCGGTTAGTCCATCTGGACATGTAGAGGCTTTAATCATCATTTGCGAGAAGTCTAGCCAGTTATACGAGGTTCTGTCATCCTCCAAAACTGCCACAATCGCCCCTCTTTGGTTATCAGGCTTTGCAGCCCAAAACTCATGACCCATCGTCAACAAAAGACGCTCTCCGAGGGTTTTGGCTAGGTTGATATTTGGCTGGCTCATTGGTTTGAATCCTTATTGTGGTGTGTACTGAATCTCTGAATAGCGATGTATTACGTGGAGGTGATCGCCCGCGTGCCTGGTTCATGCCGTTACCTGCTGAGCTTCAACCGTTTCTAGGCAGGCATAGGGGAACCAATGACTGATAACTTGATAGCCCGTATCTGGATGGATAAAGCCCTCAATGTTGCTAACCCTTGCCATCCGGTCTTCATGGTCTAGATGGGCAACTGTACCCACTGCATCAACTGAAGCAATCCAAACGCGATCGCCTATAGCTGGATGTTCGGTTGTGTCCGGTGCTGTGCCCACAACTACATCTAAG
>JAGVDA010000515.1 GCA_020058975.1 Thermosynechococcus sp. WC_1
GGAGGCGCTGGTGGGCGGGGTAGTTTTAAGACCCCCTAAGACTAAAATGTCGGGGTTAGCACCTGAGCTGATGTGTGGCGACCTCACTTCTGCCAAGGCTTGGGCGCACAGCTCCCCAACCTGTTGGGCAGAAAAGTCTGAGCTGGCAAACAAAATCTCGACTGTCCAGTGGGGATGGTTGATGAGCCGACAGTGCAGGTTCGGGTGGGCGCTTAACCCTGCTCGAAATACTTCTGCAAATTCTTCGCGGCTGAGCGCTGGTAGAACGTCTGGTGAGATGTCAAAGTTGTGGGAGAGAAGCATTCGCCCCTGATTTGCGTTACCCAAAATGCTCGATGACCTGTGTAAAGTTTGTTTTGAGAATCAGTTTTTATGAGTCAACTCAGTCTAGAGCAGCTTGCGGTTCAACTGCAAAGCCCAGACGTTAAAGACCGAGTTTTGGCGATGATTGAGCTGCAAAAAGGCTACATCTCGGCACTTGCCTCCCTGCCGCTAATTCAGCAGGCGCTAGCCGATGATAATACCCAAATTCGCGGGATGGCGGTGTATTCTCTGGGTATTCAGCCCACGCCAGAAAACCTCTCGCTGTTGGTGCCCATTTTGACGGGCGACCCAGATCATAATATGCGAGCGATCGCCGCCGGAGCCTTAGGCTACCTCGAAGACCGTCGCGCCCTACAGCCGTTGCGTCATGCTTTCTACGAAGACGAGCATTGGCTGGTGCAGTTTAGTGCAGCCGTGGCGCTAGGCAATTTAAAAGATCCTCAAGCCACAACCGTTTTGCTAGAGGCACTAGAAAGCAAACATATTCTGCTGCAAGAAGCGGCGATCGCGGCTTTAGGCGAAATTGGTGCGGTAGATACCTTGAGCAGCCTTCTACGGTTTGTAGATGCAGAGGACTGGCTGCTCCGTAAGCGCTTAGCCGAAGCTTTGGGCAATTTGCCAGACCCTCAAAGCGAGGCTGCGCTGCGGTTTTTGCGCAAAGACAGTAACCCCTTGGTGGCAGAAGCGGCACGGCGATCGCTCCATTTAGACACAACGCAATAGGTGATTTTAGCGCGATCGCCCGTCACCCAGATGAGACAATGAGAAGCGCAATGTCTCTGGGCTACAACGATTGAAACCGCGATCGCACTATTGGCTGCTCATTCCCTACCTTCGTCCCCATTCGTCAACCTTAGGGGTAGCGCTGCTGTGCGTACTGGGCTTTGTGTTAACCACGCCTATTATTGCGGCACTGATTGGACAAATTGCGACCGATATTGGCAAAGGCAACATGGAGGCGCTGCTGCGGCTGCCCCTAATTGCGGTTTTCCTGTTTCTGACGCGGGGCATCTTTCAGTTTGGGCAAGATGCGCTGATGGCAAAGGTTGCGCTCAAAATTGTTCTCGATATTAGGCGAAAGGCTTATATCCAGCTTCAGAGCCTGAATATTGACTATTTTGAAACCGCCGCGACGGGGGATTTAGTCTATCGCCTTACCGAAGACATTGATCGCGTTGGAGAGGTGATTCATAAGCTGTTTCACCAGTTTTTGCCCTGTACGCTTCAGCTAGTCGCTATTTTGGGCTACATGATTTACCTCAACTGGCAGCTTACCCTCACCACGCTGCTCATTGTGCCTGTCATGGCGCTGCTCATCGGCTGGTTTGGAGAGCGGCTGCTACGGTTTTCGCGCCATAGTCAAACCCAGATTTCGGATTTATCGTCTTTACTGACGGAGGTGTTTGGCGGCATTCGCCTAGTTAAAGCCTTTGCAGCAGAAGACTATGAAATTGAGCGGTTTTTACAGACTGCCGAAAAAAATCGACAGGCTAAGTTTGCCACAGAGCGCATTAAGGCAATTCAGCACCCTGTGGTGGGCTTTTTAGAAGCCATGAGTATTGTGCTGCTATTTATGTTAGGGGGCTGGCAAATTGCGCGGGGTCAGCTCACGGGCGGTCAATTTATTAGCTTTACTGCTGCGGTGGCTCTCATTATTGACCCCATCAATATTGCCACCAATAACTACAACGAGTTCAAGCAGGGGGAAGCTTCGGTAGACCGCGTATTTGAGCTGATGGATTTACAGCCGACGGTGGTGGAGCGACCCAATGCGATCGCCCTTCCCACTGTCCAAGGCAAAGTAGAGTATCGCAATGTCTCGTTTGCCTACCCCTCAAGTCATCCAATTTTAAAGGAGCTGACGCTCACCGCCCAGCCCGGGGAAGTGATTGCGCTGGTTGGCTCTTCGGGCGCGGGGAAAACAACGCTGGTAAATCTACTGCCGCGCTTTTATGAACCGTTGGTGGGGCAGGTGCTGATTGATGGGGTTGATATCCAAAGCGTTACCCTCAAAAGCCTGCGGCAGCAGATTGGCATCGTGCCGCAAGATACGGTGCTGTTTTCCGGCACGATCGCCCAAAATATTGCCTTTGGTCAGGCGCACTACGATCTAGTCTCGATTGAGGCAGCTGCAAAAGTTGCCAATGCCCATCAGTTTATTTCTCAGTTTGCCCAGGGCTATGGCACCGTGCTAGGCGAGCGGGGCGTAAATCTTTCAGGGGGGCAGCGGCAGAGATTGGCGATCGCCCGTGCGGTGCTTTTAGACCCGCGTATTTTAATTTTAGATGAGGCAACTTCAGCGTTAGATTCAGAATCTGAGGCGCTGGTACAAGAAGCGTTAGAGCGCTTGATGAAAGGACGAACGGTATTTATTATTGCCCACCGTCTGGCAACGGTACGCGGCGCAGATCGCATCTTGGTGCTAGAAAAAGGTCAGGTAGTAGAAGCCGGAACCCATGAAATGCTGATGGATCAAAATTCGCGCTACGCCCGCTTTTATGCCCAACAGTTTCCTTCCTAAAGATGAACTGTGCATCTCAACCCAGCGGAATGTAGGCTCACAAAAAAGTCCACTCCCAAAACGGGAATGGACTTAAAAGTAAGGTAGATCAGCTAACTTACGCCGTCTTAGGTTTTACAAAGTTTTCAAGCCCTTCAACCACCTTCGCCGATACAACCTTGTCGCCCTGTTTAAGTTGACCTAACACTTCTTGACCCGACACCACATAGCCAAATACGGCATAGCGTCCATCTAAGAGATTACGGCCTGCTGGGGTGAGTTCTGGCTCAAACAAAAAGAAGAAAAACTGAGAAGAAGCACCATTGGCATCCGTATCTGGGGGAGCCATCGCAACCGCGCCATAGGCCGAGAACGGCAGCACCGGATTGTCTACATAGCGTCCTGCATCTTCTAAGGTGGAGCCGTAAAACGGAACCTTATCGCCCTGCACCAAAATTTCCATAGGAATAGCGCGATACTTGCCGCTGGTGGGGTCTACAAAGCCCACTTCAGCACCCTGCGGGTCGCCCGTCTGAAGGACATAAGACTCTTCAGATCGGGTAAAGGGAAGCCCATTATAGAAACCCCGCTGAACCAAATCAACAAAGTTGCCCGCCGTGACCGGAGCGCTGTAGCCGTCCACCACGACGGTTAGATTTCCTTTGGTGGTTTCCACTGCAATGGTTGCCCTGCCCTTGAGCTGTGGGTAGTTGGCGTAGGCAGCGGGAACTTCGTAGGGGAATTTTTCTACCATAGAGGCCTCTAGAACCCCAATGCTATCGAGTAGCGCATTTTTTTGAGCCACAAGCTGCTCGCCATTTTTGGCTTCGGCGGTGGTCTTTAGCTCGGCTAACCCTGTCGTAATTTTTTCGGCTAGTTCGGTTGCCTGCTGTCGCCGTGACTCCGGTACGCTGGCAATAATTTCGTCTTTATGACGACCCAGAATCGTCGCCGCTTTGGTTACATCGCTATTAATGGCAGACCATCGTCTTGCCCGTACCTGAGGGGCAATATCTTCAAGGCTGCTCTGTACTTGACGAATAGAGTCGTTGTCAAAAGGTAATGCAAGGCGCAGCAGCGCTCGCGGGTCGGTTACGGCATTTCCAGGCGGTAGTACCGCAACTAAGCTAAACGCTTGGGCTGGCAAACACGGCATAAAGCAGAGTCCAATAACCAGACAGGCGTAAGCACTGACCCGAGCGGCTCGGCGGCTGAATCCGTTCAAAAGACTAATCATGATGTCAGGCAATTCTCTCGTTAGCATTCGTAGTGTGCATCAAGCGCCCCAGCAGAACTTGTCGCTGCTTAATCCCACTCTAAACCATCGAGTTACCCAGCCCACCACTAATCCTTAGCGCTGCAAAACAGCCGCGCCCAGATCCTGCGGTACAGCCTTAACCGGAATCCCTGGCAAACAGACCGCCTCAACTTCAGGCATAAAACCAAGGCAGCTCCGAGAAGATTTTGCAAACTGTTCAGGGTTGCCGCTCACAAAAAATTGAGTGCAAGGGTTAAGCTGATTGCTTTTAAGATTGAGCAGCTCTAGCTCTTGAGCCGCTGCCTTCGCCATATATATTGCGGGGTCTACCAGGGTGACGCGAGCTGGCAATAGCGTCTGAATGACGGGAGCCAAGTGAGGATAGTGGGTACAGCCATAAACAAGGGTATCTATACCTGCTTCAACTAAGGGCTGGAGCCGATTCCACACAATATTTCGCGTTTGAGGATGGGCAATATGATTGGCTTCAATCAGGGGCACAAACTCAGGACAGGCGACCTGAAAGACCTCTATCTCTGGGTTAATTTCTAAAATGGCCTTGCGATAGCAGTCACTGGCAACGGTCGCGGGGGTTGCAATAATACCAATGCGTTTGCCTTGCTTTACGGCGGCTTTTGCACCTGGCAAAATAACGCCCAAAATGGGGATATTAAATTCGTTGCGCACGGCATCTAGTGCGAGCGCTGAACTGGTGTTACAGGCCATGATTGCCATTTTGATAGGCTGCTGTACCATCCAGTCCAAAATCTGACGGCCTAAGCTCTGAATTTCGTGGGGGGGGCGATCGCCATAGGGCACATGAGCTGTATCGCCAAAATACAGAAATGACTCGTGGGGTAGCTTTTGTTGAAGTGCCTTTAAGACGGTTAGGCCGCCGACACCACTATCAAAAACGCCTATCGGCAAATTTTGGGATTTAGAACCAGACTGAAGATTGAATGAAAAAACAGGCTCAACGCTAGGCTCACGGCGGCTTGGCACAGCTATTAGTTTCCTACACACTCACACTGAGTACGTATTATTGCTGATCTCTTCCCAAAAGTCTGCTTTTCGTTAGTGAAATTTTAGATTCCTTTGAATATTCACCTTTTTAGACTGTTGCTCTAGAGCAATGGAAGGTTCTGGAGCAATCCGAGATCAAACAGATTTTGCGCGGAACAAGTTCCACCATTACAGATGGTGGAACTTGTTCGTGCCATTGCTGATGCTCTAAAGCTCTAAATCGGCATTCGCAAAAGCGATACAGCAGAAGAACGCCGTTAGAGCCTTAATCTTCGTGGTCTTCGTAGGGATCGTCGAGCTGAGACGCAGGTGGGCCAAACGCAGTGTAAACGGCAGCCCCCGTCACAATCACAAACGCGAGACCGAGACTAATGCTAAGAACTGTTGCGGGGTCAGATAGAGACATATTTTTCAATTCACGCTTCCCTATATAATATTACGGAAAGTTAAAAAACTTCTGTTGTTGCTCCAGTATTAACAGGTGACGTATGGCAAAGCAGACCTGGCTTGGTAATGTCCTCAGGCCCTTGAATTCGGAATATGGAAAAGTAGTACCAGGGTGGGGAACTACTCCGGTTATGGCCGTCTTTATGGCACTATTCTTAGTTTTTCTACTCATTATTCTGCAAATCTTCAATTCTGAGCTGATTTTGGACGGTGTTGACGTTGATTGGGCGCGTCTCACCAACTAAAGCACCCCCTAATCTAGGGCTTCATCCATTGCTGATTTCAGATAGCTGATTTTCAAAAAACTAAACTAAACCAAAGCCCGGTCTTTTCCGGGCTTTTTTGTGCGTGAGCTGCTTGATCTCAATAGAGAGAGCATCTTACGGCAAAATAGAGAGAACCCAGCGATGTTTACCAGGGCGAGACAGGTTGCGGAGAATGCTTCGCTAAAAGCCTGATAGACTCCCTTGCGCTGCTGCTATTACACTTCAAAGGAAAACGATGAATATTTTTGGGATTGGTTTACCTGAAATGGCCGTCATTTTGGTCATAGCGCTGTTGGTTTTTGGCCCTAAGAAGCTGCCAGAAATTGGTAGAAGTCTGGGCAAAGCACTCAAAAGCTTTCAGGATGCATCTAAAGAATTTGAGTCTGAACTCAAGCGCGGCGCGGCTGAACTAGAAAAGATTGACGAACAACCGATGGAAGCACGAATTGAGCCGTCTGAGCCAGCCCAACTGGTGCAGGTAGAGGAGTTGACAACTCCAACAGAATCTTCTGCGTCAACGCCACAAAGCTAGGGCTGGTTAGGCCACAGCTTTGTGGCACGATACGCTGTGGGCGGAAGCTGAAATCGACCTTTGATTTGCTGTAGCGGCGGTAAAGGCTGAATCCAGAGAAAGGTGGGAGGTGCGTCTAAATCTTCAATGATGGTCAGGTGCCGTCGCCATTTCTCCCATGTTAGCAATGGCATCCTAACCTTTGGCTGCTGTTGGAGGCTAAAGCGATCGCCAGGTGATGCTAGGCGTTGATTTGCCAAGGGTCGCCGCACCTCATAGCTAAAAATTGCGGGGTTCCAAATTTGAGTCAGCGTTTGCGCCGCGACAAAGCGATAGGGTACTTCATCCCCCGTTCCGGCTTTTTCAAAAAATAGATTGCGGTCTATGACCAACACAACATGGTCAAGATATTCGCGATCGCCCAGACGATGAGACAGCAGCAAAATATCGCCAGGTTTTTGGTCTTCAGCGGGGGTTGAAATTGCCCGAAGTGTCTCTAACATCGGCTGCGCGGCAGTTGCAAATAACACAAGAGATTCGGCTTGTGGCTTGTGGGCTAAACGCAGCACCTCATAGACAGTCCCCCAGCAGTTGGCGACAAGCTGCACTTTGGTCAAAGGAAACAATCCTACAATTCTTTGCGATTGGGCATGAAACTGATGCCGATCCAGCGCCTGAACAGTTGGCGGCATAAAATCAACGAGGGCATAGTTGCGCTGAGGGCTGTAAGGCGCGAGAAGGTTTGCATTATGCCAAGTCGCGTAGGTGTGGGTTAGGGCTTGCCACTGCGATCGCGTGAGCCGACCAAACTGAAACCCTAAAGAACTTTGCCAAAATGGGAGCTTAGCCGTTTCGTCTACCCATTGAATACACTGATGCGGCAACCCTTTAGCATTAGAGAGCTGAAAAGCATAGCGTTCTATTTTGCTCACGGGCGTTTTACGAAATGCGCCTTGTGCTGACCTTAACTCTAAAACCACAAGGGAAAGGACGCTTAGAACAATGCCTTTATTCATTTCCCTAGATCAATGTTAAGAACATTTTAAAAAAGGTTGGCATACCAAAAAGGTTGAAAGGCGATCGCCTTAAGGCTCTAAGCATTAATTTTTTTTGGCATTAAACACCTGCATGCTGAAGAGCAGCGTTGGCACAATTGACCAGAGCAGCGTTAGCAGAAGAACCCACATTAACGTCTTTTGAAAAGACAGTCGGCGCATTTGAGCCGATAAGGCATAGGCGGTCACAGCATAGTTTAAGGGCAACCCGATAGGCACAATGATGGACATATAAATAGCGATCACCCAAGCACCAGGGCCTATACGACCTAGATCTGCCACAATTTCACGCTGAAAAACTGTATTAAGGGTGATTCTCCAGCCTTCATAAAAAATTAAGCCAGGAATCCCTAACAAAGCTAGCCCCACTAAGACTAAACTAAGTGATGTAAGTAGCCACCATCCAAAGGCTGACCAACGAAATTGCATTTTGTTACCAGAGCTTGAGTTGCTTAAATTATGGATATCGCACGGTACTTAGCCAATTACAAAAAACTGAGCGTTGGAAGCCCAGAGTACAACGATTTCATGAGTAAGCTAGAGTCATTAGGAATAGTCGGAATCCCGCTGCCCACACAAAAAATGCCTAGGTTTACCCCCAAAAACTATACCGCTCAATTTGTTGAAGAACGACATGAGGAGCTAGGAGAAGATCTTCTGAAGGCGTACTTGGCGATCGCCATTCAGACCCTGATCCTCAACCGTAAAACCGAACAGCCTCAGTTTGAAGTCATCGAGGGTTCTATTGTTGAGGAGTACCTCAAAACCCTCGAAAGTGAATTTGACCCCATTGACGATAAAACTTTAAGAAAGCTCTACATCGAGCTAACCAGAAAACCTAGAAAATCCACTGACAATGAAGAAGACGTTATTTCTACCTAAGCATCTTTGAACAAGTAGGACTTGAACAAGTAAAACTTGAACAGCTAGAAATAACGTCTTATAGAATTAACCCTAAGGTTGTAAATGATAGGTCGCTAATTTTAGCGACCTATTCCTACATACAAAAATCCAACCTGCTCTAGCTCAGCTTTATCAAGAAAATTACGCGCATCTATCATCACCGGATGCTCCATGCGCTGAGCTAACATGGCGTAATCAAGGGACAAAAACTGCGACCATTCTGTCACCAAAACAAGCGCATCGCATCCATCTGCTAAGTGGCCTGCATCCATTTCTACAATGAGATTCGATAAGCCTTGCCCCACACCATTTTGAGCGACCAGCGGGTCATAGGCTTTAACCCTTGCCCCCAGTCTGGTGAGCTGCTCAACTAGGGTAAGCGCAGGCGCATCCCGCATGTCGTCTGTGTCAGGCTTGAAGGTGAGACCCAGTAGCCCAATGGTTTTGCCCTTCAGCACCTTCAGCGTCTTCTGAAGTTTTTCAATTACCACAACGCGCTGATGCTCATTGACGCTAACCGCTGCCTTTAGCAGCTCAGCCGTATACCCATAATCTGATGCGGTATGAATTAAGGCCGAAACGTCTTTCGGGAAACAAGACCCGCCCCAGCCAATGCCCGCATTTAAAAACTTAGTGCCAATGCGAGAATCTAAGCCGATGCCTTTGGCGACTTCCACGACATTTGCCCCTACGCGATCGCAGATATTGGCAACTTCATTAATAAAGCTAATCTTGGTTGCCAAAAATGCATTAGAGGCATACTTCACCATTTCTGCTGAGCTGAGGTCTGTCACCACAACGGGCACAGGCGGAAGCGCCTGATCTTCAGCATACTTGCGCGCCACAATGGGTTCATAAAGCGTCTGCATCATTTCAATCGCTCTAGAGGCGTTGCTGCCCAGCACAATTCGATCTGGGTTAAACGTATCGTAAACTGCCGAACCCTCCCGCAAAAATTCAGGATTACTCACCACATCAAACTGAGCTTCAGCCGCTGCCATTGACTGCTCTGCAACACCGTCTAAAATCAACATCCGCACCCAGTCACCCGAGCCAATGGGTACCGTTGACTTGTTCACAATGACCTTATAGCCAGAGGTAAGGTGATTGCCAATGCCACGGGCAACCGCC
Organism: Thermosynechococcus sp. WC_1; assembly: GCA_020058975.1. Lineage (GTDB taxonomy): Bacteria > Cyanobacteriota > Cyanobacteriia > Thermosynechococcales > Thermosynechococcaceae > JAAURS01. The sequence goes on from JAGVDA010000515.1 coordinate 9,419, forward strand.
TCTACATAGCGGGTATCGCTTTCTCCATTGGGTAGGGCAGGGGTGCCTACAGCAATAAATAAAACCTCACCATGGGCAACGCCTGCTGCCAAATCGGTCGTAAATTGAATCGTCTGATTTTGGATGGCAGCCTGTAAAACCTCTGGTAGCCCTGGCTCATAAATGGGGGACTGCCCCTGCTGCATGAGCTTAACTTTCTGTTCGTTGTTGTCTACACAAATCACAGAGTGACCAATATGAGCTAAGGACGCACCCGTCACTAAGCCGACATATCCTGTTCCAATTACACATACTTTCATATCAATAAAACCCTTAGGTTAAAAAGGAGTCAATTCCAGCTTCAGCAAAATGACTAAAAATTTAGTGGTCTAAAAGACCAATTTTTATA
>JAGVDA010000561.1 GCA_020058975.1 Thermosynechococcus sp. WC_1
TGCTCGTGCAGGCAGCGCAGCAGAGTAGTCCATTATCCCGTAGGGGGCGCAAGCCTTGCGCCCCCTACAAGAGGAACCCTTGAGGAGAGCATTGCAGTGGTGAAAATTATTGGACGGCGATCGCTGGGCACGCAGCCCGTCTACGACCTCGGCTTGGCGCAAGATCACAACTTTGTGGTTCAGTCTGGCCTCGTGGCCTCCAACTGCTTTAACAAGTCTCACTCCACCGCCTATGGCTACGTCACCTACCAAACCGCCTACCTGAAGGCCAACTATCCCGTTGAGTATATGGCGGCGCTGCTGACCTCCAACAGCGGCGATCAGGACAAAATACCGCGCTATATCAACACCTGCATCAGCATGGGTATTGGGGTAGACCCACCCCACATCAACCGATCTGGCGTTGACTTTACGCCCCTAGAAACCAGCATTTTATTTGGCCTCTCTGCCGTCCGCAATGTTGGACAAGGCGCGATCGAGAATATTTTAGCCGCACGAGAGGCAGGCGATCTCTTTTCTTCTTTAGCCGATCTCTGCGATCGCATTGACCCCAAAGTCGTCAACCGCCGCGCCCTAGAAGCGCTGATCCAGTGCGGCGCAATGGACTGCCTAGACCTGAATCGCAACCAGCTCACCCAAGATTTAGACCTTATTTTAGATTGGGTGCAGTCTCGCGCCCGCGATCGCGCCATAGGCCAAGGCAACCTGTTTGACATGATGGGCGGTGGGGCCAGCAGTGAGGGTTCGCCCACTAGCCTAGACTCTGCCCCTAAAGCCGCCCCAGTAGAAGACTTTCCAGAGTCAGAAAAGCTTAAGTTTGAAAAAGAATTACTGGGGCTTTATATTTCTAACCATCCCCTTCGTGAGATTGAACAGCCCTCTCGTCTGATGGCACCCGTTAGCCTAGCTCACCTCGACACCCAATCCGACAACGTTACTCTCAGCGCCATTGTGCTGCTCACAGAAGTAAAGCCCATTGTGACCAAAAAGGGCGATCGCATGGCAATTGTGCAGCTCGAAGATCTCACAGGCAAAGCCGAAGCCGTCATCTTTCCCAAAAGTTTTGAGCGCATCAGTCAGCATATTGCAGCAGACCGTCGCCTACTGGTGTGGGGCAAAGTCGATCGTCGAGATGAGCGTACCCAGTTCATCATTGAAGATGTAGAACCCATTGAAGAAGTGCGGTTTGTCATGGTGGAAATCCCCGCCCAAGATGCTGCCAATATTCAGCGACAGCAGCAGCTTAAGGAAGTTTTGCGATCGCAAACCATTGAAGGCGTTAGCCCTAAAGTGGCGGTGGTTGCCAAGATTAAGGGTGCCAGCCAAAACCAGCTTGTGCGCTTAGGGGTGCAGTTTAGAGTACCAGATGAAACATCAGCCGTTGCGGCGCTGAATAATGCAGGATTTAAGGCGATCGCCTACGGACTGATGCAAAATATTCCCGTTGCCTAGTGTTGAGAATCACCAGCAATGAGTGACATTTATCACTCATCTATAGCTGCGCAAAAGATATATCTATACATAGAAAATTCAATCGAATAACTAAATGAGTTTTGACTAAGTTCTTCATAAGTTATTAGAGAGAATCTTCTAACTTTATTTTAGGGCTTACAGTTCTGTAGGGTTTACTCCCTACCTGATTTTTTATGAAAATCACAAGGTCTAAAGCAAAATAAATTTGCTATCTATTTAACGAATCTAACAGAACGTATATTACCGAAAGAAAGGATAAAGATCATGGCAGTTATTTCTACATTTGAATTACTGGTAAAGCCTCAGCTACCAAAAGATAATAGCTTTCCTCCAGGTTTACCAAGTGATCTATTAGATAAAATATCGCAACTTAGACGAAATGCTATTCAGGGATATTTTTTAACTATATCTAACTTAAGCACTCGTGATTTATTGCTTTCTTTAGTCTTTACTGTAAGCAATAGTGCAGATATTCAAAAAGTAGTGCCGTTCTTAGACACATCATTATCAGATAACTCTTTGGGTTCACTCACGCCCACGATGGCAGGCAACAAGTTTGGCTTTTCTCCTCTCAATCTTCCGGCAAACGATACAGCTTTATTTCTATTGCAGCCAAACTTTCTCAGTTTTCCTGAATTGTTGGTTGATACAAATCTTGAAATTAGAGGCTATGTTGAGATTTTTCTCTCATCACTATCTGGTCGTCCTAGAAATGCCCAAATTCAAGTCACACCAGAACATCGCGGAACATTCTATAGGTTTGATGAAGACGATCCGAACACAATTTCTAGTCTTGATCAGTACGCATATTCTTTGCCTGTTCAAAACGGTGGATTGCTGCGTTTAACGCCTAGTGATCTGAATGCATAATTCAAGGATATTTTAATAATTTTCTACTTCATAAGGGTGAAACTTGATTCACCCTTATGAAGGGTATATTAACTTAATCTACATGACATGAAAACTATAAACCTAGAACAAGAATTTAGATTTGATCCACTTTCTTTTAGTTGGGTTGCCATTCATCCACAGCCAAAGGGTGTAATTCAGTTTATTGGCGGTATTTTTTTTGGTACCTTTCCTAATATATTTTATAGATATCTTCTGAAACAACTTTTTTTAGAAGGCTACACCGTTGTTGCACTCCCTTTTCGGTTTACATTTCGACATTGGTCAGTTGCCATTAGTCTTTTGCGTGAGCAGCAAGCATTACGTCCACTATTGGCACAAAGGGCGCAAGAATTAGGGTATGACCCTAGCATTTATAGTGAGACTAGCCGCTATCAATGGCTGGGGCATAGCTTAGGCTGTAAATATATTGCGCTGTTAGAGCTTCTGGCAGAATGGTCTCAAAATGAAGATAAAGTAAGTTACCAAATCCAGAAACATACAACAAGGTCAGATGCTCAAATTAAGCAGATTAAGCAAAGTATAAAAGGTCTTTCAATCTCTATCAAAGATCAGAAGTCTTTGCTCATGGCTCCTAACATTAGCAATACTCAAGATGCTATCCCTGTTCCGTTCCTTCCAGCAATTTTAGACTCAATTGGCTGGGGGGTTCTGCCTACCAAGCAAGAAACATTTGACCTGATAGAGCAGAGTGCTTTATTTAACTTAGCCAAGATGATTTCCTTTGATAAGGATGACCTTGCAGGCAGTGAAAAGGCTCCCCCTGGACTAAACAATACTGTGCGAACGCTGATTGGAATTCTGGGTAGTAAGCTTCTGCGCAAAGAAATTAAGGGAAAGCATTTACGCCCCTTAGGCTTGGAATTAGGAGATAGCATTGTTGGCCCCATTGCCGCGCCGCCCCACAATCTCGTTCCTCTTGTGCTTGATTTTCTGGCGTAGAAACGATTTGACCATGCAACAAAAAGGGGGTCGCCAATATTGGCGACCCCCCATCTGTATGACTAGGCTAAGTAATTAGTAGTCGAAGTCACCCATTCCGCCGCCGCCGCCAGCAGGAGCGCCGTCTTTGGGTTCGGGTTTGTCAACAATGATGCACTCAGTGGTCAGCACCATTGCGGCGATCGAGGCTGCATTTTGTAGTGCAGAGCGAGTCACCTTGGCAGGGTCTACAATACCCGCTTCAAACATATCGACATACTCGTCGATCGCAGCGTTGTAGCCGACGTTGAAGTCTTTAGACTTGACGTACTCGGCAATCACAGCGCCATTTTTGCCTGCGTTCTCAGCAATACGCTTGAGGGGTGCAGTCAAAGAACGAGCCACGATTTGAGAGCCGATTAGCTCTTCGCCCGTGAGGTTAGCCGCAGCCCAAGTTTCAAGCTCAGGAGCCAGATGAGCCAAGGTTGTACCACCACCCGGAACAATCCCTTCTTCAACGGCGGCCTTCGTCGCGTTGATGGCATCTTCTAGGCGTAGTTTGCGGTCTTTCATTTCGGTTTCGGTGGCAGCACCGACCTTAATGACGGCAACGCCGCCTGCTAGCTTCGCCAAACGCTCTTGAAGCTTTTCTTTGTCATAGGAAGAATCAGTATCTTCCATCTGACGACGGATTTGCTCAACCCGTGCTTTGACTTGGGCTTCGTTGCCTTCTGCAACGAGGGTGGTGCTGTCTTTAGTGATGGTGACGCGACGCGCTTTACCGAGTTGCTCTAGCTTGGTGGTTTCGAGCTTTAGACCTGCATCTTCGGTGATGAGCTGACCGCCTGTTAGGACGGCGAGGTCTTCGAGCATGGCCTTACGGCGATCGCCAAACCCAGGTGCCTTTACAGCAGCTACGTTGAGGATGCCGCGCAGACGGTTAACCACAAGGGTTGCCAATGCCTCTTTCTCAATGTCTTCTGCAATGATGAGCAGAGGACGACCCGCACGTGCTACTTGCTCTAGCACAGGTACCAAGTCTTGAACCAAACCGATTTTTTTATCGGTAATGAGGATCAAAGGCTCTTCTTGGACGGCTTCCATTCGCTCGGTGTCGGTGGCGAAGTAGGGCGAGATATAGCCCTTGTCAAAGCGCATCCCTTCGGTGACTTCGAGTTCGGTGGTCATGGATTTGCCTTCTTCGAGGGAAATCACGCCCTCTTTGCCGACTTTATCCATGGCGTTGGCAATCATCTGACCCACTTCTTCGTCGTTTCCGGCGGAGATGGAGCCAACCTGGGCGATCGCCTTGGAATCTTCTACAGGGCGGGAATGCTCTGCAATCTTTTCGACCAAGAACCCAGTGGCACGCTCAATACCGCGCTTGAGGGAGATGGCGTTTGCACCAGCCGCAACGTTGCGTAAGCCTTCTTTGACCATAGCGTGAGCGAGGACGGTTGCCGTAGTGGTGCCGTCGCCTGCTGCGTCGTTGGTTTTAGAAGCGGCCTGACGAATCAGAGCAACGCCTGTATTTTCGATGTGGTCTTCAAGTTCAATTTCTTTGGCGATGGTGACACCATCATTGACGATTTGGGGTGCGCCAAATTTCTTTTCAAGAACAACGTTGCGTCCCTTGGGTCCAAGGGTCACGGCAACGGCTTCTGCCAAGATGTCCATGCCTTTTTCGAGGGCGCGACGCGCATTCTCGTTATAAATAATTCGCTTAGCCATACAAACTCAACCTCGGGTGCTCTAGTCAATCGTCTTTACTTCAACAGGTCGGCGTTTTTGACACGCACTATTTTGTGGCAATTAGTCTACGATCGCCAAGATATCTTTTTCAGAAAGCAGGACGTACTCGTCGCCACCGAGCTTGATGTCGGTTCCGGCGTACTTGGAGTACAAAACTTTATCGCCAATCTTGATTTCCATTTCTTGACGGGTGCCGTCTTCGTTGCGCTTGCCAGGGCCGGCTGCGGCAACTTCGCCAATTTGGGGCTTTTCTTTAGCGTTATCGGGAAGCAAGATGCCGCCAGCGGTCTTTTCTTCTGAAGCGCTGACTTTTACAAACACGCGATCGCCGAGGGGCTTGACGGTGGATACGCTGAGGGTTACTGCTGCCATACTATTATTTCTCCTAATGACCAGGGCTGCGGAGTTTAGCACTCTCTACTCCTGAGTGCTAATTTACTGGAATGCCGCTGGGGTTCGCAATTGTAGGGCTGTACGGGTTCCCGAACTAGCGAAACATCAGAAATCGCACCACGACGTATAGCCCGACGGTAATAAGCTGACATACCGTTACAGGGACACCATACTTTAAAAAAGTTTGAAACGAAATGCGCTTGCCATTCTGCTCTGCAATGCCTGCTGCCACGATGTTAGAAGATGCGCCAACGAGAGTACCGTTACCGCCTAGGGTTGCGCCGTACATCATGGCGTAGAACAACGGCAGAATTTCGGGAGGGAGTTGACCTTCAAAATTGGGGTCTAAAATGGCGGGGCTGGCTAAGCCGACGGTGACGACATACTGCTTGAGCAAAGGAACCATCGCCACCACAAGCGGAATATTGGGAATCAGGCTAGAGAGGATTCCCACAGTAAACAGCAGCAGGATAGACCCTAGCGCAATGTTTTTACCTAAAATTACCGCAAGAATGCCGGAGGCTCCTGCAATGACGCCCGTTTTTTCAAGTCCGCCAATCAGGACGAAAATACTCATAAAAAAAATTAGGGTACTCCAGTCCACATCTTTCAAAATGTTGGGGACGGAGTCGGTTTTGCTGTGATGGCTCAGGAGCAGGCATAGGGTTGCCCCTAACAGAGCAATGGTTGCAGGAGAAATAGGTGTGGGCAACAGTTCGCCAATAACAAAAAAGAGTAGGACTGCACCTACAATAATGCCCCCTGGCAATAGCATTCGGCGGTGCTGAATTTTAATTTTCGGGAGCTGTTCTGGATGCTCTAGCTGGGCGCGCCAAATTGTGGGGAAGAGTCTGGGCAGCAGCACCAAGATGGTAAGGATGGCGATCGCCCCACCCAAGCTTAGTTTTCCTAAATAATCCAAAAAGCTGATATTAACAGCATCGCCCACAATGAAAGTGGCAGGGTCGCCTATTAGGGTGAGCAGTCCGGCACTGTTGGCGACAAACACCATCAAAATAAGCAGCGGTACAAAGTTAATGTTTAGCTCTGCTGCCATGGGCGGCACGAGGGGAGCCAGCAGCATGACGGTGGTGGCGTTGGGCAATACGGCGCAAATGGGGGTCGTAATGGCGACAATGCCGAGCAGCAAACGCTTCCCTTGACCTTTGGCAAGAATGACAATCTGGGTGGCAAGGTATTCAAAAATGCGGGTGGGCTGGAAAACGCGCACCATGATCATCACGCCTAGAAATAGCGCTAGGGTGGCGTGGCTACGGCTAATATAGGCGATCGCCTCTTGTAGCGACAGAATATTCAGCAGCACCAAAAGTAAAGCGCCCAGCAAACCTGCAATCATCAGGTGAGTTTTTTCGCTGATGATGAGCGCAAATACGCTGATGAAGATGGTAGAGGCGGCGATCGCAGGCCAATTTTCCATCGGGATTCTCCAGTTTGGTGTTAGCTGTTAAGAGCATAACTACCCCATCAAAATAACGGTGTCAATGACGTGGATGATTCCGTTATCGGCTTCGATGTCAGCAGCAACTACCGTTGCATTTTTAACTTCAAATCCGTCGGAGCAGTCAATTTTAATGGGTGAGCCTTCGATGGAGGTGACAGTGCCGAGTTTGGCTAGGTCGGCTTTTGTATATTTGCCAGCGACGACGTGAAAGGTCAAAATTCGGGAAAGTTGGGGAATATTTTGCACTAGGGTCTGGATGGTGCCAGGAGGCAGCTTCGCAAAGGCTTCGTCGGTGGGGGCAAAGACGGTGAAGGGGCCAGGGCTTTGAAGGGTTTCGACTAAGCCTGCGGCGCTGACGGCGGTAACGAGGGTGCTGAAGGAGGGGTTGCTGACAGCGATGTCTACGATGGTGGGCATGGTTTTTGGTGAGTGGCTGGGTTGACGGAGTAGCTAGGTTGACGGGTTGTGTGATTTCGGGGGACTAGCCCCCCGTGCCCCCCATTGAGAGACGGCTGCGTCCCTCAAACTCCCTCCAGAAGGGTGCTTGGGTGGGTGGCTAAAGATGGAATGAAAAGAAACAAAAATAAAGAAAGCAGCTAATTAATATTGCTCTCCTGTCCCCATAGGCTACCGTGTACACACAAGTCTAAGAAAATCCCCTCCTAGGAGGGGTGCCCGTAGGGCGGGGTGGGTTCGTCAGTTGCACCATGACTAACCAACCCCTACCCCTCCCAGGAGGGGATTGATGAATCGTTTTATGGCAAAAACCTTTGCGGAATGGAAACTTTAAGGCTTGTGTGTACACCGTAGGGTTTGGGGTGAGGGGATTCTATCTGTAGTTTTGACTTTGAACATCCCTTAACCGTGCTTCAGGTCGTTTAAACCGATCAATCTGAGCCTCAAAGAAAGCACGATTTGCCATCAAATGCTTAGGGTTAGGATCATCCAATGGATATAGCAATGCCTGTCGCAGTGCCTGAATGACCGCAGAAGTAACGCAGTACATTGATCTTTGAAACGTAATGCCAAGCTGGATCAACATATCGTCTTCGCCACGGCAATGTTGCTGATAATATTCCACGAGATAAGGCGGCAAGAAGTGCAGCATGTCTTGCATCAGTAAAGTAGGCGGAATGCCTGCGGAACCTACGGGGAAGACATCGGCGTACAAAATGCCGTAGTGAAAATCTTTTTGCTCTGTGGGCACCTGTCCGGCTTGGGCGTTGTAGGATTTAGTGCCTCGGAAAGGGGCGGTACGGTAAAAGACGGCTTCGACGTAGGGGAGGGCGGCTTCGTATAGCCACATGAAGCCTTTGGATTTGGGAATGATTTCAAAACACTCGCCTCGTACATAGACGTGGTGGTAGATGGGACGGCCTGAAATGGCAAAAATGCCGTTCACCAAAAAGTTCATCGCATCAGGCACGCCTTTGAAACCGCCTTCATCGAAAATGTCCGACATTTCAAAGAAGACAGGGGCCATCACTTCCCAAAATAAGCCTAGGTTGGCGGTGTAAGACATCATCCGACACTGCTCTAAAAACATGTCAGGAAAGAGTTTGTACAGTGCCAACATCGGCGGGTTGTACTTCAAGTAGGCTTTAATGGCGCGATCGGCATTGGCACGGTACTCGTCGCTGTCGAGGTAGCCGTCGAATTGTCCCCAGCCCATGTCGCGTCCATGCCAAAGCATCGCCTGCATACAGGCTTCGGCAAATTCCATGTTGATGCGGTCATGGAATAGGTGATGAAACAGCTTCGGCATTTTGCCCGTTTCGCCTTTTTCCATAAATTCCAGTAGCTCTGGGTGAGCGGTTGCTTCCCCACGCCAAATCCGCAGATCGGCATCGTCTCCGGCGTAGTGGTTGTGGAGGTCTAAATACTCTTGAGGCAGAAAGTATTTGAAAAACGGCAGAGGGTTGAGAAAGACGTTTTCGGCAATATAGAGCAGGTCGCGCCAGTAGAAGTCCATCGGTACGGCATAGGCTTTATAAATGCCGATAATCTGCATCAAGTTTTCGGGGGAATCTGGCAGCATTGCGCCGCCTGCTTCTAGCCGATGAATAATTTCAGCAAATTCGTGGGTGGATGGTGGAAGGGTGGTGGGTTTGTCGAGGGTTTGCATAACGGCATATCTCCAGGTCATACATTCAATATCGAGACTGTAGGGGCGGGTTTAGCCCAAAATCAACCTGCGCTAGCCTAACGGCAACAGCAAAACCCGCCCTTCCTACGATGGGGAAGAAAATCATCAATTTAGAGATTCGTCGAAAGAGAATCGCGATTTGTTAAATCCGTGAAAGATTGAGCCACTGCCTTGACGCTCATCAAGTTCGGCGCAGTTTCATAGGCCGCCGCCATCTGAGCCATTGCCGCTGTGGTCGGTTCACTCCAATGCACAAGCCAGTAAGGCTGTACCCCCAGAAACAAAATAGCTACGGCTAAAAGCAGGGCTGGAAAACGCTCTGACCAAACCACCTTGGGGTAGTAGGCTAAGGCGCTATCTAAGCGTCCAAAGCAGGTGCGGTTGAGCAAAATCACGAAGTAGACTGCGGTAAAGCCTGTCCCGACAACACAAAGCAGCGTTTGCCATGAGAATACGGCATAGCTACCTTGAAACACTAAAAACTCTGCAATAAATCCAACCAGGCCAGGAATCCCTGCGCTTGCCATGCCGCCCAAAACTAATAGAGCGCTCACCAACGGTAAGCCTCGCACTGGACTCATTAAGCCATTGAGGGCAGAAAGCTCACGGGTGCCAACTTTCGTTTCAATAATGCCCACCAGATAAAACAGTAGCGCCAAAATAAAGCCGTGAGCCACCATTTGAGACACTGCGCCTACGATGCTGAGTTCTGTGAGCGCTGCACCACCGAGTAACACATAGCCCATGTGCCCGATGGAACTGTAGGCGACCATGCGTTTGATGTCGTGCTGGGCGATCGCCGCCAATGCTCCATACATCACAATCACCACGGCCCATACTGCCAACAAGGGTGCAATACTTTTCCAGGCTTCTGGCAATAGCCCTAGCCCAAACCGAAATAACCCATAGGTGCCGAGCTTGGCTAATACCCCACCCAACAAAATCGCAATGGGGGGAGAGGCTTCAACATAGGCATCGGGGAGCCAAGTGTGTAAAGGCACCAAGGGGGTTTTAATGCCAAAGCCTAAAATCAAAACGCCCAGCAGTAGAACTTGCAACACCAGGGGCAGAGTGCTAACCACGGTTTGGACAGCCTCGTAATCAAAGCTTGAGGCATGACCCAGCCAAGTTAGACCTAAGAAGCCCGCCAAAATTAAAATGCCAGAAACCGCCGTATAAATTAAAAACTTGGTTGCTGCGTACCCGCGCTTAGAGCCACCCCACACAGCAATCAGCAAATAAAGCGGAATTAGCTCGACTTCATAAAACAAGAAAAACAGCAGCAGATTCTGTGCCAAAAACGCACCTGTTACCCCTGTATTCACCAGCAGCACCAGCACATAGTAGAGGCGCGGACGGATGGTTTTAGCAGGGCTGCTGTAAATGGCAATCCAGGTCAAGAGGCTGTTTAGCACCACCAGCGGTAAAGATAGACCGTCCACCCCAAGGTGGTAGCTTAAGCCCAGTGGCTCAATCCAATCTAAGATTTCACGCATCTGGAAGCCAGATTGAGACAGGTCAAACTGGCTAATCACCCAAACGGTCTGACCGACTAAGACGGTGCTGACGATTAGGGCAAGCCGTTTTACCCACTGTTCTGAGAGGTTCTGCGGCCAAAACCCAATCAGTGCTGCACCCAAAACGGGTAGCCAAATTAAAAGACTCAACAACATTGCAACCCCTTAACCTCAACTGCACAGATAACTCAACCCCATAGATCAATCTAAATAGATCAATCCAACGTCAACCCACTAAAGCAACCGTTCCTTTATCGAGGTCGTAGTAGCCTCCCACAATTTTGAGCTTGCCTGCGGTGATGAGTTCAGCCAAGACAGGAGACTTTTTGAGCTTCTCAACCTGATAGGTAATGTTGGCTTTAGCGGCATTTTCTAGGGCGTCTCCAGGGAGATTTTTAGCGTTGGCTAAAGAGGGTCGAATAGCATCGAGTAAACTCCCAATTTGCCCTGGCACCGAAGCGCCTTTAAGGGCTGCATCTACTGCGCCACAGCGCTCGTGACCCATCACCATAATGACCTTAGTGCCCAGAACCGCCGCGCCAAATTCTAAGCTTCCGATTTCTTCGGTGACAGCAATATTGCCTGCAATTCGACAGACAAAGAGATCGCCCAAACCTTGGTCAAACACAATTTCTGAGGGCACCCGTGAGTCGGCACATCCCAGAATGGCGGCAAAGGGTTTTTGACCGCTGGCAACTTCAGTAAGCCTGACCACATCCTGGTTGGGAGATTTCCGTTTTTGGGCAACAAAGCGCCGATTGCCTTCCATGAGCTGGCGCAGTGCCTGATCTGGCGTGATGCTGTTTTGGGCGATCGCCGGAGCCGTTGGCGCAAAAACTTGTCCTAGCGTAGATGCCGCAACGGACGTGCCCACCGCACCTGCCCCAAATTGGAGCATTCGACGACGAGAAACCTTGGATGTTAAAGAGGAATTATTCATTGAATTAAATTTCACTTTTAGTAAAACAAGTCGAGATACTTAAACAGGCAGAATTGACCAGACCAGCATTAAACCAATCACCGAAATACCCACCACAATGGTCAGTAGATAAGACTGTGACTGACCTGTATTGCTAAACTTCAGACTCTCCCCACTTAAAATAGAGGCCAGCCCGATGGCGTTAATAAAGCCATCTACAATAAAGCGATCAATCCAATCCGTAATGCGAGAGAGAATTGCAACCCCCAGCACAATGGTGGCTCGATAAATCTGAGGGGTATAAAAATCTGCCGCTAGTAGCTTTTGAACCGACGGAACCGGAAGCTGAATGGGCTTTTGAATGGATGGGTTCAGGTAAACCACCGCACCCAGGCTTAAGCCCAAAATGCTAGACCAAGTTAAAACCAGCGCCGCATCTTTGTTCAGTACAGCCCAATCTGGCAGCAGGTTTAGGGTTTGTAAAATGAGCGGCAAATGCAGTGCTACACCCATCGCCAAGGTCATGGGAATAATCATCGGCCACAGCACTTCTGGGGCGCGGACAGTCATGGGGGTGGGCTTACCGCCAAAGATCAGGCCAAATTCGCGGGTGAGGCTAAAGGCCGTGAGGCTATTGACCAGCAGCACCACTACAACCAATAAAGGATGGGTGCCCCACAGACCGTCTATCAGCTTAAGCAACGCCCAAAATCCGCCGAGGGGTGGCAAGCCAATCAGGGCAAAGGTACCCACGATGTAAGAGATACCCGAAAAGGGGCGGCGCGACCAAAGACCGCCGAGCTGGGTAAGATCTTGGGTGATGTTAGACCAGACGACCGTTCCGGTACTCATGACTAAGAGCGCCATGGCGATCGCATGAATCAGCACCAGCAGCAGCGCCGCTTCGTTTTGCTGGGTGCCCACTGCAATAAACACCAAGCCCATGTAGGCCGTCACGCTATAGGACAGGGCGCGTTTGATGTCGATCTGGGCGATCGCAATCAAGGTTCCGCCTACTGCGCTCACCGCACCAATGCCAATCATGGTGGTCATCACCACAGGGGAAAGCGCTAACACAGGCTCTAGCTTAATCAGCACCCAGGCTCCGGTGGCAACCACTACAGAGTTCCGCAAAATGGTGCTGGGCAAAGGTCCTTCCATGGCTTCATCGAGCCAAAGATGCAGCGGAAACTGAGCGCATTTCCCCATCGGGCCTGCAATGAGGGCAAGCCCTAGTAGGGTGGCAGTCCCAGGGGGCAGCGTCGGATTGCTCTCGGCCCATTGCGCAAGTTCTGTAAAATTCCAGGTGCCAGCAATAGGCCAGAGCGCCAGTACCCCCATGAGCAGCAGTAAGTCACCCACCCGTTTGGTTAAGAACGCATCTCGTGCGCCACTTACTACCAAAGATTGACTGAACCAAAGCCCCACCAATACATAGGTGCCTAGGGTCAAAATTTCCAGAATCATGAAGCTAAAGAAAATGGAGTTGCACAGCGCTAAGGCGCACATCCCCGCTTCAAAAAAAGCCAGAAAGCCAAAAAACCTCGCCCAGCCCCAGTCCATTTCCATATAGCCGACGGCGTAAAGCTGCGCCATAAAGTTCAGCCCCGTCACCAGCGCCATAGCGCTAATGGAGAGGGCAGAAATTTCAAGGGGCAGGGTCAAATCTAAGTGGGCAACCTGAAGCCACGGGAAATACACCTGCTGTGCGGGCTGCCCCCAGATTTTAGAAAGGGCGATCGCGCTATGCAAAAAGGAGCAAAAGGTCATCAACAGGTTGATATAGCCCGCAGGCCGTGGCCCCGTACGGGACAAAATTCCTGGCGACCAGGGAATGGTTAATGCTGCCCCTAGCAGGGAATAGCATGGGACTAACCAAATTGTCTCAATCCAAAACTGCGGCATCAAATCTATACCCATTTATCTATGGATTGAGATAAGACTATCGTGTTTTATCTATTGATTGAAGACCAGATTTTGTATGATAACAATAGATAAAACCTATATTTTCTCTAAGAGGACTCTACAAAAAGTATGCATATCGGATCAGGGGAGAGATATGCCCTGAAAGGGGGGATCAATTTACAGTGCTTTTTAGATATAAGTCTTTCGATGAAAATAAGCCTAGAAGGGCGATCATTCAGTCCCTAAGCTCGATCTCTTGAGCCATAGACTATATCAATTTTTAGTGAAACGAGAACAGGAAAAGCCTATCTAATGATCAGGTGCAACAAAGTCCATGTCGGCCTGCTTTGCAATTTGGCGACCCTCTGTGAACAGGAAATCTAGGAACGTTTTAGCAACGATAGAGAGCTGCTTACTTTCGGGATAGATCACATACCAATGACGCTGGAGCGGGAAGCCTTCTACGTTCAAAATGGTCAATGGTCCATGAATCCCTTCGAGTGCCAAAGAGTGACGGGACAGCACCGAAATCCCCAAGCCCCCCACAATCGCCTGCTTGATGGCCTCATTGCTGCCAATTTCCATCACTACATTCATTTCAACGTGATTTTCTGCAAAAAAGTCTTCTACTGCCATCCGCGTCCCTGAACCAGATTCCCGCATAATAAATGGCTCTTGCGCCATGCGCTGAAGCGAAATAGATTGCTCTTTTGCCAACGGATGATTCTGAGGTGCTACCACCACCAAAGGGTTTTCCATGACAGGACGCACGCAAATATCTGCGCTTTTAGAAGGCTGCCCTATAAAGTAAAGGTCATCTAGATTTTGATCTAGGCGGTCTAGTACCTGCTGCCGATTAGTCACTTGAAAAGAAATGGTGATACCAGGGTAAAGCTGCCGAAAAGGCCCCAGTAGTCTCGGAACAAAGTATTTAGCCGTGGTGATTGCCGAAAGGCGAAGTTTGCCCTGCTTCATGCCGCGCAGATTTGCAAGGGTCATCTCTAAGTCTGAAAACCGCGTTGAGATGTCGCGGCTGCTTTTGAGCACTTCTTCGCCTGCTTCGGTGAGGTAAAGGCGCTTGCCGAGCTGCTCAAACAGCGGCATCCCAATGGCTTTTGTGAGCTGCTTCATCTGCTGAGACACTGTGGGCTGCGTCAGATATAGCTCTTCGGCGGCTTTTGTGAAGCTACTGTGCTTGGCGATCGCCTCAAAGACCTGGAGCTGATGTAGGGTTGCGTGCTTCACAGTATTTTTCTCCTTGAGTATTATTGCGATCGCTGTTTCAGTTCTATTGTATATAGATGATTCCTATTTAGATAGACATTTGTGCAAGTGAATTCTATGTCTCAGCAAAAGCGAGTTTTTAATGCATAACTCATCAAAACTCGCTTTTGTTGACTAAAGCTTCTCACTCTAGCCTGAGATCTATTTATTTCTATAACAGAACCCATAGATATCATCTATGGGTTCTGTTGAGTGACCGCAATGGAGGTTTAGAGGCTGTCGATCAAAATCAGGCGATCGCGGTGAATCTTTTGGAGCTGAATGGACTGTCCAGAAACCGATTCCAGCATAAAGGCGACGTGTTCGGGGCGCAGCATACCATCGTTGCTGCAACTGCCGATGTAGTGCAGCAACACCTCTGGCGTGGTTTGCAGGAGGGTTAGTTCGTGAAGGCGATCGCGCAAGTTAATCTGCTTCATCTTGCCGTTTTTTGCCTTTTGCTCAAACCAAATTTCAGTTTGTGCCAGCACAGCGCTTACCCAACCTTGCCAATCCACAGTCGCTGGGTCTTCGAGCCTGAGGGTGAGGTGATACTCTGCCTGAGAAACCACCTGGGTTGCCGACGGATCGCTCAGGGGCACTTCCATGACGCGGTAGATCGGAATGGTTTCGGGCAGATGATCTGACAAAAGCTGACGCAGCGTTTCGGGTTCTAGCGATCGCGTCAGTTCAAAATCGACAATTTCGCCAGAGCCAGTTGCGCCCAGAGAGAGCGCATTGGCAGGGGAGATACGAGGGCCAGGATGGAATCCACCCGTAAAGGCAATGGGAATCTGGGCGCGGCGCACGACTCGGTCAAACAGCCGAATCAGGTCAAGGTGGCTGACTAAGCCCATGTCTCCGTGCTTGCCAAACCACACCCGCAGCCGCTGTACCCGCGTTTTATTGGGCACAAATTCCCCTGCAAAGGCCGGAATTGCTGGGGGCGCAATCACAATATTGTGACCAAAATCTGTGCTGCACACGCCGCAGTGAGAGCAGCCTTCAAAGGAGCAGTCTGGAACGGTGGCGGCTTCTAGCGCCCGCTGTAGGTCGTCTTTGAGCCACTGTTTGTCAATTCCGGTATCAATGTGATCCCAAGGGAGTGGGTCGTCTAGGCGAACATCTTGCGTCCCGACATCAACCGTTTCTACGCCATCCATGATGTTCCATTCGCCGCTTTCAACCTTGCGATATTTCCAGGTCAAGCCGGATTCATCAATGGCCTGTGTCCAAGCGCCAAACGCCTGCTCTAGATTCTCCCACCAAGAATCCATGCCTGCGCCCAGTTCCCAGGCGCGGCGGACGACGGGGGCAAGACGGCGATCGCCGCGCCCCACAAAGTCTTCCATTGCCGAAATTCGCACATCGGTAAAGTTGACCTTCACGCCTTTGACATATCGGAATTCGGCGCGAAGGATTTCCTGCTTACGCTTAAACTCGCTGGTTGAAACCGAGTGCCACTGGAAGGGCGTATGGGGTTTAGGGGTGAAGTTAGAAATGGTGACGTTAAAGTCCATCCGCCGCCGCCCTTCGGTACTGCATTCGCGTCGCAGCCAGCGAATGGTGTCGGCAATGCCAATCACATCTACATCGGTTTCGCCAGGAAGCCCAATCATGAAGTAGAGCTTCACCTTATCCCAGCCCTGCTCATGGGCGGTTTTGATGCCGCGCAGCAGCTCTTCGTTGGTTAGCCCTTTATTGACAATATCCCGCATTCGCTGGGTTCCCGCTTCTGGGGCAAAGGTGAGTCCGCCTTTGCGGGTGCCGCCGATGATGTTGGCGATGTTTTCGTCAAAGCGATCAACCCGCTGGCTGGGCAGCGATAGAGAAATATTTTCATCCTTGAGACGGTTCTTAATTTCCATGCCTACCGCAGGTAGGGCGAGGTAGTCAGAGCAACTTAAAGACAATAATGAGAACTCGTTATAGCCTGTAGCTCGCATCCCTTTTTCGACCGCCTCAATCACCTGTTCTGGCTCCACATCCCGCGCAGGTCGGGTGAGCATCCCAGGCTGGCAGAACCGGCAGCCTCTGGTGCAGCCTCGGCGGATCTCAATGACGAGGCGATCGTGTACGGTCTGGATGTAGGGCACCAAGCCAATAGAGTAAGCCGGAATGGGTGTCGCTACTCGGCGCAAAATGCGTTTGGGCACGTCGGGATGGTTGGGATGCACCGAGCCATCTACTGCCATGTCGTAAAACTGCGGGACGTAAACGCCAGGGACTTGGGCTAAATCTAAGAGCAGGTCGCGGCGGCTTAAGCCTGCGGCTTTCCCTTCTTCAATGACTAAGCCAATTTCGGGCAGCAGTTCTTCGCCGTCGCCTAGGGCAATAAAATCAAAGAAATCGGCGTAGGGTTCGGGGTTAGAGGTGGCGGTTTGCCCACCTGCAAAAATGAGGGGATAGTCCCAGTTCCCATTGGCGCGTTCTTGCCAGGTGAGGGGGATTTGGGCAAGGCTCAGCATTTCTAGAATGTTGGTCGCCCCAAGCTCGTAGCTGAGGCTAAAGCCCAAGATGTCAAAGTTTAGGAGCGATCGCTTGGATTCGACTGCAAACAATGGCGTTTGAGTCTCGCGCAGTTTGGTGGAGAGATCGGGGGCGGGGAGGTAGGCGCGATCGCAGAGTTGGCGCGGCTGGGCATTAATGATGTTGTAGAGAATGATGTGCCCTAGGTTAGATGCACCCACCTCATAGATTTCTGGGTAGGTCAAAGACCATCGAACCGAGGCAGATTCCCATGGCTTATGGGCTGCGCCAAGCTCGTTCCCTAAATAACGGGCAGGTTTGAGGATTTCAGGCGTTAGCAGGGATTCAACGGCAACAGGCACAGCGCTTCTCGCTTACAACGGATGAATGGGATTCTTGCTCATCCACTATATCGTTTACGTATTGCCTTTCTGGGACGGAATTTAGCAGGGCGATCGCCAAGACTGTTTGGATAAGAAGCAAAGACATTGTCTTTTATCCGAACAGTTTTGAATTCCCTTGCACAAACACACTTGAGTATTTACCTGATTTAAACAGACTTTTTCTGATGCCATTACACAATATCTGAACTTTTCCCGCTTGCATCGCCCTGCTTTTTCTGGGATAGATAATGTATGTCTTTAGATCAGTTGACAGCCTGTATTCATGATTCTGGTTGTTGAAAGTAAGACTCCAATAACAAAGACATGAAAGCATCACGGGAGGAGAGACACATGTTACTTCAGCATCGCTTTTATCGCTATTCCCTAGCCGTTGGACTACTGTTTTTTGGGTTAGACACCGTTCGTATAAAAACCGCATTTGCCGCGCCACTCCCCACAAACCTCATCGCGAGAGGAAAGGTCTTAACCGCCAAAGTGTTGTTCAAACCACCCGCAGGCGACAAAAGACCTGATCGCACCGTCGGGGCAGGGTCACGGGGGCGACGGTGTCCTCAAGATATTGCGGCTGCGTCCATTCCTAACGGGGTATTGCACCAGCCGCCGCTGAGCGCTATTGTGCCAACGGCGAACGCTGGGTTAACCGTGGAAGAGCGTCCTACTTTTTGGGCTTACCTCCCTCGAACGTCTGCGACACAAGTTGTGTTGAGTGTGCAAAAAGAAGATGCTTCTTATCATGCTCAGTGGGTTTTTCCGGCTCCAGAGACTTCTGGTGTTTTTAGCTTTCAGCCGCCAGCCGATGCGCCGTCTCTCAAGGTTGGCGAAACCTACCAGTGGGCTGTGGTGCTAGTGTGTGGCGAAAGACCAAACCCGAACGATCCGGCGATCGCCGCTTGGGTAAAACGAGTGCCGCCATCCCAACTTCCTTCTCAGGGGACGCCTTTAGATCGGGTTTTTCGCAATGCAGAACAGGGGCTTTGGTACGACATGGTGACGGCACTGGCTCAAGAGCGTAAATCACAGCCCAACAACCCAACCCTGACGGAAGCCTGGGCAGATGTTCTTAGCGCTCAAGGGCTAGAGCCTATTTCCCAGGAGCCGCTGCGGTTTTAGGCCGTTCTAGATTCCCAGAAATTGTAAATTCAGATTTTGGCAGTGAGAGGGATTCCATTCAGATAACGCATATCCCGTACAGGATATGCTCATAGAGCTAAAGGCATTGAGTCTTTCAAGCAGAATCGGTCTAAAATGAGGCTAATTTTGGAGCCGATGGCCTGTTAACGAACCGCTAAGGCTGAGGAAATGGCAATCTTTGAAGACCCGCAAAAGTCGCGACGTGAACAGCAAGAGCGTGAACGCCAAGCACGCCTGAAACGGGAAGCAAAGGCAAAAGCTGATGCAAAAGCAAAAGCTAATGCAAAAGCCAAGGCAGATGCAAAGGCTAGAGCAGAAAACCCAGACCAAACGTCTGAGATCAAAAAGCCGAAGACCCAGAAGCCAGCGTTAAAGTCTACTCTAGAAATCTTCTGGGGTGAGCCAGGAGCCTTTACCCCGATTGCCAAGGCAACTGAACCCAAGCCCAAGCCAGAGGTGCCCGACCACCGCAAGGCGCGGATCTGGCTTGGGGAAGAGATTAAGCCTGAACCTGAACCCGACCTTAAATCCAAGCCATTCCAACCCAGAGATATGAACGCGGTCAAAGAGAGGGTGCTGAGTGCGATTGAACTCAGAGAACAGCAAGGGCAAGCAACCTCTGAGCCAGGGGCAGTGTCCTTAAGCGCAGCCTTAGTGAACCCGTTAATCGGTGCAAGCTTGGTGTCTGGTATTCAAGGCTTAGAGCCGTCTGAAAAAACTCAGACATCTGAACCGATCCAAGTGGCCTCGGCGCGGGTGCAGGGGCAAGGCATGGTGGCTGAGCAGTTCCAGCATCGACTTAAAGAGGGGGCTATTCATCGTTTAGACCAAAACAAAGCCCGTCTGACCCAGGTGCAGGGCACCTATCAAAATACTCAGACCAGTAATGAGCAGTGGAAAACCTTACGCACCCTAGCCAATCGCGACCAGCAGCTTAAGCGGCTCCAAGACCAGGCCAATCAAGAACTGATGACGCTGATTGCCAAGAAAGAATTTAGCAATACGCCCTTGGGTCGGCTGGCGAATCAAACGCCGTTGGGCAAGATGTTGGATTTACCGAAGTCTGACCCAATTCAAAATGGACTTTTGCTGAATGTATTGGGAACATTGCCTCAGAATATAGACCCAAACTATCAGGAGCAGTTTCGTGAACTCAGGGGTCGTCTGTCGATCCTTTACAGTGTGCGTCAAGAGATGCGGGCGATGCATCCGGCTTTGGCGGTGGTGAATACCGCAGAAGTGGCTGGAAGTGCCAATACACCGGAGCAAAATGCCAAGCTTTATGCTCAGATGAGCGGTGGGTTTGACGGGATGCGTTCGGATATGACAAAGCTGTCTAAGACCATAGAGCAGGATCCGAGTAAGGCACTGTTGTTTGATGCACTGAAGCTAGAGACGTTAAACACCTTTAAGGATCCAGCAGAGCGTAAACAGGCCAGTGAGTGGGTGAAGCAGCAGGAAGATAAGGATGCAACGCTCAAGGCGGTGTTGGGTGTGGGTGCGCTGGGGTCGGCGGTGGGGGGAATGTTGGCGGGGCCTTTAGGCTGGGGAGCAACTGCGGCGCGGGGTTTATTGCTGGGTGGATCGGTGTTGGGAACGGCGTTGGCGGCTCATGAGTTTCCGCAGGTGATGGTGATGGATTTGGCAGCA
>JAGVDA010000435.1 GCA_020058975.1 Thermosynechococcus sp. WC_1
AGTGTTTACCTTAGTGAATTTACCTAAATGATTTTTGCTCTATGTTACCCAACTCAACTTTAGATTGAATCAGCGGTTGAAAAATACGCCGATACCATTTTGCACCCGCGCAGCGGTGATGGGATGTCGATCTAAAATTTGTCCCCCTAAATAAAGAGTTGTAGAGCTTCCTCCATCAAGGTTGAGCGCATTTACAGCGCCCATTTGCCGCATAATTTGCGCCCATTCGCTAAGGGTTGGCCCCGCTCCGCCGATGCGATTGTGGGTTACGGCAAGCAATACGGTACCGTCTGCGGTTTGCCCAATGCCGCTACGATCGGCTGATTGAATGGCAAAGGGTGGACTGAACTGCTCGGAGATCGCATCCATTACCACGCGCCCATTTTCAATTAACACAGGGCCTGCTCCCATAATATTTGGGAAACTCTCAAACGCAGGTTGTGAAGACTGCATTCGATACTGAAGCGAAGTGCCTGGAGTCAACTCCGCCGCAACGGCTCTGGCAATGAGTAAAGCGCCGTTGCGAGGAATCGTAAAAGTCTGTCCTTCAACAGCGGGCTGTACAGACTGTACCTGATTGTTAACAACGGCAATAATTTGCTCATTTTTAAGCAGCGGTGTGTAGGTTGCGCCCCAAATAGACGTGTAGCGAGCGATCCCTTTTTGGGGATATCCACTGTTGCTTGAGGTAATAGGCAGTGCAACGCCATTGCTCGTTACAATCTGCTCTTGCAGCATCAGGCGACCCACCTTAAAGCGTCCTTGAGCATCCCAGGCAATGACGCCTCGGTTGAGGATGGGACTTGAAACCCAGGTGCCGTTTCGACGAATTGCGCCTAAGGGGGATTGGCGATCGCGCCCAAAATACCCCCCGTTAATAGCAGCAGTAGCCTGATTCTGCTGCGCCATCTTCGTTAGCCCCTCTAAACCCACAATGCCGCTGCTGCTCTTGCCGCTCCAAAACGGCAAAAGCTTGAGTGTTGGCTGGCGTGGGTTAACAGCAAGCCACGTTACAGGAAACTGCGCCTGCCCTAGACTAACAATCGCTTCGTTCCACTCAACACCAGGTGCCCAAAGAATCTTGCGGGGTTGTGTCGAGAGTGGCTGACGCACGTCTAAAACCAGCCGAGGTGGATTGTCTAGCGTAGAAATATGAGGCTGATAACGCCCATCCATAACGCCCTGAATCAACGTCTGATCCTGCTGTGGGGTAATTTTTAAAGCCTTTAAGCCTGCACCTGCCGAAACTGATAGGGTCTTGAGCGAATCTGCTAAGAGCGTTGCATCCACCTCAAGGGTAAATGTACGGTCTGTGCGCCCTGTACGGCTGTTGGTGAGCGCAGCCATTCGCCAAGGAGAAACGCGGTCTAGTACCATGACGAGCCGCTGTCCCCAAGGCTGTTGCCCTGTTTTCACAGACGCAATAGCAGCAGCCCCCGTGCGAATATTCAGTGCTGCACCTTTGACTTCAACTTGCCACCCCCACTGACGCGCGGCTTCAGAGATGGCAAGATAGCGAATGGTTTTAGTTGAATTAAATTGTGTAGAGAGTAGCGTCTTAGAACTGTCAGAAAACCACGCAACAGGCTGCTGTGTCGAATTACTGCCATTGTTGAGTAGCGCTCCACCCAACTGACGCATCCAGAGGCTGTCGCTGATGCCGATCGTAGGCTGCCCTGATTGTCTACCGGTCCACTGTGCCCAAGCACCTGCAAATGGCTTGCCATTGATTGAGACCTGATTGCCTTCTTGGAGCGATACATCAGCCCCTTGAGCAAAGGCATCAGCCCAAACGACGGATGGAAGCGTCGCAATACCCGCGACTCCTATCCACAAGAAACGTTTAAAACCTTGAGTCACGCATGTCAGCACAAAATTAGTCATGTCTGCGTACTTAAGGACGCGGAGTAGAAATAACTGGAGTGGTTGGCACTGCCGGAGACTGGCTCTGCTGCTGCTGCTTTTTACGGAAATCGCTCACCGCAGACTGAAAGTTTTCATCTTGCTCAGCCGCAAAGTCGTTGGGATTACGACCATTCAGGAGCTGAATCTTATTAATAAGACCAAACAGTGATGCGGCACCCTGATCTCTGTTGCTAAAAATGTTGTTAATGTCTTGGTCTGCACTTTGGGTGCCGCTCAATGATTCAGCCGTAGTCTGAGCCAGCATTGGCACTGCGTTGGCGCATAGTATAACAGCAGCGGAGCAGCTCAATAGCAGGAATTTTTTCATTGGAATCAAACACTCCATAACGCATTCTTGAAGGCATTGGATTTGACAGTACAGATTTTAAGGCAGCTTTAACATCGATCACCACTGCCGTATGCTGTCCCTACAATAGCAATTTTTCTGATTTACACCCCGAAAGGAACGCTTGAAAAGAGCAATACAGAAACGTCCCTGTCTGTTCCAGTTCGTTTCTTATGTCTATAGTCGAGCTTGTTTTATTGTTTGTTCCACTTACGCCTTGCTCTTTCTTGAAAAATCATGGCATAACAAAGGAGCTGCTTTGTTAACACTGCCTGAACAACCACGTCTGCTGACCTAGATCACAAAGAAAAGTTAGGCCGACTGTCATACTAGGGTCTCAGATGGGGAGTGATAGAGATATCAAGACGCTATTTTGAGTTGCTGGGGAACGCGATGCAGTCAGACTATATGCAATCACTGTCGCAAGAGAACTGGATGGATTTAGCCGAAGAGCAGTCAGATCAAATTGAAAAATCGGCGCTTTCGGCGGTGTCTCCCCACACTGATGTAGATCTGGTGCATTTTCATAGCCACTTTGTGGGCGCAATGGAGCTAGATGCTGACCCAGGTACAGTTGCTCGCTACCTTGATGTCCATCAAGGCTGGTTTTGTCGCTGCGCTCACCCGATGACCGTTGAGCCGATTGGAGAACACGGCTATTTGCTCACGATTGGTCGCTACGGCTCTTTTGGCTTTGAGGTAGAGCCTAAAATTGGCCTCCATCTTTTGCCGCCAGATGAGAACGGCATCTACCGAATTGAGACGATCCCAGGGCTGTCTGAAGAGAAGGGCTATCAGGTTGATTTTCGCGCGGCATTAGAATTAGTGGAGCAGAACGAAACCCCACAACCCTCAACCCATGTTGAGTGGACACTTGAGTTGGACGTTGCGCTCATGTTTCCTAAGTTTATTCGGCGGCTTCCCCATACGCTGATTCAGGGGACGGGCGATCGCCTCCTCACTCAGATTGTCCGACAGGTTTCCCGACGGCTGACGGCTAAAGTTCAGGATGATTTCCACGCCAGCCTCAAGTTGTAGAAACTCCAAAGCTCCATAATATTTCTGTCTAACATAAAACCTCAAGACTTCTACAGTCTTGAGGTTTTCGTGAACTCTATTTTTCCTGAACACTAAACTTATTGACTTCTTTTGCCTGCGGTCACAGCTTCGATCAGTTTTTGCTGCTGATCGCCACTCAAAACAGGGAGAAGTTGCAGCGCAATATCAGTCTGGACTTCTTTGAGCTTGGTTTTTTGACCATCTGTCAGATTTAAAGCATTAAAAGAATCAGCGTCACTTCTCCCCTCATCTGCCATCGCTTTAAATTGCACAAGCTGCTCAGGAGTTAACACCGCTTTGATCTGAACAGCTGCTAATGCCTGAATTTCATCCACGCGCTTTTGCTGATCAGGCGTCAAATTAAGCTGCTTCAAAATTGCGGTAACGCCAGATGGCGTAGAACCAGCAGACTGCGCCATTACTGGAGACATCACCGGGACAGCAGTCATAGCAATCACGCTGGCAAAAAGCACCAGCAACTTTTGTTTAATCATAATGATTCCTCATTGATTGAGAAGAGGGTGAGGGGAGGCTGAGCTTAGTATGCCCGAAGGGAAATCAAAATGGCAGTGCCACAGATCACCCTATAAGTCTCTGTGACGATTTTCTCTCTAAAAGTTCCAGGCTTTCAGAATCTTCACGCTGCGTATCGTCGCCTTAGACTTACTTGCCCTTAGAATGCACCTACAGCGAAGACCTAATCCGCTGAAGCGGTGAAGCTAGGCTGGGATCAATACGTCAGGAATTGATGACATATTGATCCCAGAAAACCCTCTGAAACCTAGGATTTATGAATATCAATGCTTCTGAGGCTTGACTTTCTCAAGAAAAATGTTACGGTATTGTTAACAAGTTGATCCCCACGGATGATTTGAGTTGATAAAACCTTATTGAAAATGTTTAATTTCGCACTGCCCCAGCTTAGGAGGTCTACAGACCCATGATTTACGACGATCAGCCCCCGTTAGAAGAAATGACCCTACGGCAGCTCCGCCGTGTTGCTAGTCGAGTTGGCATCTCTCGCTACAGCCGAATGCGTAAAGACCAGCTTTTGGCCTCTATTCAGGATGTTCAGAATCGCAGTATAGATACACCTATGGCTCCACATATCTCCGATCCCCTAGAAACTCAAGAGCAGGTTGAATCCACCAAGTTTGCGGTGGGCGTTACTGCTCTTTACGATCCTTCTTTGGCGAGTGTGGATGAAACCCTAGGAGATTTCCCTGAGGGTTATGGTGAAACTCGCGTTGTGCTAATGCCCCGTGATCCACAATGGGCTTACGCCTACTGGGATATCCCCAATGAGCATAAGGCTGAAATGCGATCGCAGGGTGGTCAGCAGCTTGCAGTGCGCATCTACGACGTGAGCGATATTGACATTGCGTCCCAAGTTCCTCACAGTGTCCAAGAGTATCCCTGTGATGAGCTGGCGCGGGAGTGGTATTTGCCCATTCCGGTGAGCGATCGCGACTACGTTGTGGAAATTGGCTACCGCACCGCCGACGGACGCTGGCTGCTGATGGCGCGTTCTGCTGCCGTTCGCATTCCGCCCACCTACCCTTCTGACTGGGTTGACGACCATTTTGTAACCGTAGACTGGGAATCTGATTTGCGCGGTGAAACCATTGCAGAGCTGAAGCAGCCCTCTCGAACGGTTGTGACCTATCCCAAGGTGGGCGATGTCATTTACGACCAGATTTTCAACCTTGCCC
>JAGVDA010000061.1 GCA_020058975.1 Thermosynechococcus sp. WC_1
AAAGGATCAATGCTTCCCCTTCGGCTATGGTGAACGTTAATCCAAAAGGGTGGGCTTTAAGTAAGTTTCCATTGACTAGCCTCGACTCTTCCAGAAGCTTCGCAAACCAGGGGGGAGACAGTGGCTTTTGAGGTTTTGCAAAAGAAAGCCTTACGGTAGCGAAGACTTTGGAGAAGAAAATCAATTGCCCAGTCAGAGTCTGAAATCATAAGAAACTGATCCCCTCAGGCAGTCCCTTGACCCCGCCCACAATCGGATTAGGCGAACCTTTGCCGCCTGCCCCTTCTGCTGCAATGGGCTTGAAATAGGCACCAAACTTTGTTTCTTCGCGGATATACATCGCCAGGTCTTTGAGCGTTTCGACTCGCTTGGATTGCTTATTCTCCATGCGAACTAACGCAGTTCCATCTGTGTCATGGATTTCAACTTTGCCATCTTTGAGGCTTACGTAACGTTTGGCGACTGAAAGAAAATCCTCAGTCCAAATCGGGTTGCCATGGGCTTCGGCGAAGGGAGCCATCAGTTTAGTGTTTAGCTCAAGGTCAGAATACTTTGTTTGCCATTCGTTCCGCTCCCCTTCTAGGGTCTGGATATTGGTCTTATAGCTGTTCTCGATTTTCTCGAATTCCCCGCGTTTGCGAAGGTCTTCATCCGCCATCTTTTGCTGAGCTTCCTTGAGAGTCTTATACTCATCAAGGTCTACCCCTGTAAATTGAGTTTTGTATTGAGACGCAAGCTTTTCAGCCTCAACACGTCGCGCCTGTTCCGCTTTAAACTTTGTTTCCCATTTCGCAACTTCGTTAGAACCCGCCATGTCTCCAGAATCTTCAGTCCCAGCACCTGAAGCGCCCCCATCGGCGGCACCTGGTTCGGGGGCTTGGTACAACTGACGAGCAATGAAATGTCGTGTCATGGTTCACCTATTTTCTATACTCTGAATAATACCGAAAACGCTGGTAGGAGCTGTAACTTGAAAGCTGAAGACTGGGCAGAAGAAAATGGCTGGAGCGACCTAACGTTTAACGATGGGCGATGGTGGGGGTTTGCGCCAGAGGCAGTGATGCCTACGCCATTGCCAGGACAAAAGAAGTGGGTGCTTGAGGTTAGGCGATCGCCGCTTGGACTGCTTTGTGTTCACATCGCGACCGCAACTCAAAACTCAACATCAAACGTTAATGACTCCGAGAGAAACTGTACGTCAAACGTCAGCGGCTCTACCAGAAACGCCACATCAAACGTCAGAGAAGGGATTTCGAGCGTGAAGTTTAAAGCTGATGATAAAAACTCATAGGCAAACGTAAGCTCTCCGGAAGCTCTAAGTCCAGCAAAAGAGAGTAGTCCTGCGATTGATAAAACAACGGCCTCATCCAGAAAGGTGAGAGCAAAAGTGTTGAGCGCCAAGCCTTTCGTAATTTCAACGGTGTCAGAGAAAACGCCTGTCGAGAGCACCCCTAGCGAACGGCGGCTAAAAAAGCTGATGCTGTCCACTAAAGTTGAGGCCAGAAGTGGGACAACCCCTAACTCTTTCGCTACGACCGAATTCGCAGACACATTATGCTGAGCTATAACGACCGCCGCCAGCCCTTTGACCGTTGAAACGCTGGCAAGAAACGTTTTTATAGCCTCCGCAGACAGCACGTTGCTTCTGCCCACCGTCACACCTTCGGCAAAAGCAATGCCCCCCAACGTAGCTAAAGTTTTTTGGACAGAGAGTGCGATCGCCGCCTGAACTGTCCCACTTGCGCCTTGAGAAAGGCTAAGCGTTTTAGATAGCGCCACCAGCCCTGCTAAATCAACCTGCGCAAGATTTGCGGCGCTCAACGCCTTTGCGACAGAAAGAGATGCGGTCAAGCTTAGCTGTCCAGCCTCGGTTAGAGACAGCGCCTTAGATAGGCTCACCACCCCGTTAGCGTCGATGGTCCCAGAAGGCGTAAAAACAATGGACTTTGCGATTGCTAAAGCCACGTCAACGCTAGCCCCGCCGCTAGACGCAAGCTGCATGGTCTTTGCGATCGCAGTAACCGCCGCCAAGCTTATTGCACTGCCAGTCGTCAGATTGATGCTTTTCCCAATGACTGATCCGGCTGCGGTAGAGAGTAGCCCCAGCTCTGTAATCAGCATGGATTTAGCTATCTCAGCAAGGTCAGTAGCCGCCGCTGCCGACCCGTCGGTGATTGCTCGACTAATTGAGAGAGATAGTCCATCGCTGATTGATGCGATCGCCCCTACGCTTAGAATTGATGACTTTGTAAGAGTCGTGGAGTCGCTAACAGTTAGCCCGCCAACTGCCTGAAATAAAAGAGATCCCGAAAGCAATACCGTTTCAGCGTATTGATTGCCCTGAGCGCCAAAAAATTCGTTAGCAAAAAGAGTGCCAGTAATCGTGCCTAAGGGGCGCAAAAATTGCGCCCCTTGAAGAATTCGCCCATTGCGATAGATAGGCGCGGCCATTGCGTTAGCCCTGCATTAAAGCTAAAGACCCTGCAATAGTGCCTGATGACGTGGAAGACGAGCTAAGGACAAACCACAGGCACGCATCGTCAGGCACCTCAGGGGCGGCTAACTGGGCAAAGTCTAGCGAAACCCCGATATTTGGCTGACCCATCGCTTGAGCGGTTAAAAATTTCGCGCAGGTAAAACCATAAGAACCTGCCGTGCCCGTCGTGGCATGGATAAACGATGTGATCGACTTAATGGTCTGCCCAGCGTTAGGGATAATATCAAAAACCCTACTGGGTTGGTTCGCTGGTGAAGCGCCGCCAATTGTGACCGCGACGGTACGGGTCACGTCCGTACCGTCCACGTATGTTAACGTTCCGCTAACCCCTGTCACGCCAATAGCGGTATAGATCTCAAGAAACCATTTAACGTTTGATCCATCGACCGCTGCGCCGCGATTTGGCGGAATTGTTAACCCAACCGTCTGCGCCGTGGCAACCGTCCCGTTCAATCCGCCCATGTGAGCGAGTCTGTCGTAGATGCGAAACTGATGAGATATTGAGCCGCTAATCGACAAGGCGCAAAGGTTTGTTTTTTGCCCTGCTGTTGGGTTGATAAAAGGCCATCCCCCCACCGTGCTTTTAGTGCAGACAGCGGCTGCGGCTGGGATTGCCCCTTGAGCTGGGTTCCCCGTCGCTCTCCAGAGCGACGTTAAGCCCCCGGCCAGTTGAGTGGCAAGGCTGGCTTTGCTAAGTGTGGCTGATTGCGCATGTTGAACGGCTGCGATGAGCTTATCGTAGGTATCAATTGCCATTACGCTGCTAATGCCGTCGCGCTAACCGAAACGCTCAAAGTATCACCACTCAATACCGACCTATTGCCGCCAGCGAATGCCCCACCCCCATAAATGACTCCAGTTGTACCGCCCTTGGTGCTGTTGTTGACCAAAAATGCCCCGCCAATGGTTGCAGTCGCATTGATATTAAATACGGCCTTAGCAGCAGAGTTATCAACGGTACAGGTGTCAGTAGACGTATCCACAGTGCCACCTGTCCATGCGGGTCGAGTGGCATTGCTGTATGCGGTGCTGTCTGTCCAGCCTGCATGAGTCGCCATTGTGTCAGCCGTGGCAAAGACAGGTGTAGCCCCTGTTAGCCCAACAAACCAAGCAGCGGTGTAGGCACTGCCTTTGAGATGCTGAGTGAGCGAATCGCCAGCGCCTACGCGGGTGATGAGATTTGCAAACCCATCTATCCACATAAGGTTTCCGTCAGCGTCATGGCATTCAATGGTGTAGTAATTTTCAAGCTGTAGCCCAAGTTCAAGCATCACAAGTCCTTATAAACGAATTTGCCAAAGTCCTTCAAGGGGAACCCAAGAGGCTGTAGGCGATTGAATAAAACATTTTGCCGTGTGTGTCCCTACTGGCAAGGACTGAATAACCTCTACTGAAAAGGTGAAGGTTGCAACGTTAAGAGCGGTTGTTACCGTCGCTGTGGCTAGTTCCTTGCCCGTTTCATTATTAAAAACTTTGGCAGAAAGAACCCAATCGGCAAGGTCGGGAACGCCGTCTACCGTCACTATAAAGGTCACCGATTGACCTTTATAGGCCACGCGATGCATTGCGATTGGCTCACTATTTGTTGTGACGGTGTAAGGCATTTGCTACAGGGTTAGGACACAACAAAAATCTAGCATTAGCTCGGCTTCCAAACAGGCTTAGGCGGCTCTGTCAACCCTCCCTTTCGCTCCATCGGTGACGCGCTGTAGTCTAGGCGATCGCGTCCAACCTCATCAATAACTTTGCCTCTAAAATCTTTGATGAATTCTGAATTCATCAGGCCGCTATCGTACCAGGACTGCTTATAAGGTGAGGTAAAACAGCGACAATTTTGGTGGATCGGCACCATGATTTCACCAATTCGATAAACCCATTGATTCCGAGCGGCACAGCGCCCACACACTCTTTTATCTGCCGTCGCGTTCAACATCACCAGACTCACCCCATTCGCGGCATAGGTCATCTGTGCTGCTGTATTCGCTGCCTGAATCACCGACGTTCTCACCTCGGTTTCAGCGCGCCCCTTTGATACTCCGAGCGTTGACCGTAGCGCCGTCGCAGTCTTCCCAACGCCCCAACCTTGCGCCATGCCCATGCCGATGACAGATGATGCCTTGTCTGCAAAATCTGTGCCCGTGGCCTTAAGTCGGTTGGTGGTCTGCTCCACAGCTAACGCCACCTGCTGCAAGGGCAATCGTCCGCTATTGGTCGCGCTGCCCTGCTCAATGGCGTTCATTAACTCAGTCCCTAGGGTTTCCCCTAGGGCGTTGACTGAGGTAAGCAGGTAACTCAGCTCAGTCGTTAAAAGTTTGGCGTCAACTGGCGAGATGAGCGAGAGGGTTTCCTTAATCTCCTGAATCAGCAGCAATGACCGCTGGGTTGCCAATAGGTCAGGCTTTTTGGCGTA
>JAGVDA010000556.1 GCA_020058975.1 Thermosynechococcus sp. WC_1
ACGTGGGTATTCCTTTTGTGGGTACAGTGATCGTAACTTTTAAGTCGCTTCCATAGCTATAAATGGTTTGTTCTCCAGAACTTTTGCTCCCAACAGGAACAGAATCTAAGGCAAGCTGCTGACTTTTTCGGTTAAATAAGTTCAGGCGCAGTTGACCTGCTTCGCTAAAAATGCGGACGGCATAGGTTGGGGTTTGAAAAGACACGATGACGGTGGAGGGTGCGGCGATCTCCTTTACTGCTGCTGGCGACGCATTTTCTTCTGGGTTGACGGGCGCTACAGACGTTTTTGCGGGTTCTATGGGGGCGGCGGCGATCGCAGGTCCTGTCGCTTTCTGAGGTGAAGCGAGGGATTTGGTCACAGATTTAGGTGGACTGAGAGGAACAGAAGCGGTCAATTTTGCAGGAGTAGCTGCAGGTTTTTTTGAGGCCACTTTAGCCACAGTTTTTGCAGAAGTTGATGCCTTGGATGCGCCCAAAACCTTAATTAAATCTCCGCGTACCCATCCCACCTGTCCCGTTCGCGCAACTTTGACGCGATACCAAACTTGACCATCTTTGCTAGTGAGGGTGCTGAGGATTTGAATGCGATCACCCACATTACCCGTTGCGACAATTTCAGCTTGGGTATTGGCTAAAGCGCGCAGGTTCACTTGAGCCTTCGTGTCTTGGGCGGCGAGTTCCCCCTCCTGTGCCCTGACAGGCAAACTGACTAGGCTCAAGACAGTTGATAGGGCGACAAAGCTCAAAATAATGGATCGACTCAATGACATCAAACTCTCCTTTTTATTTTGCTAGGACTTGCTTCAGTTTTGCATCTGGGGAAACGAAGCTGATACGATGAGACTCGACTAAGCCTATCTGTTTGAGCGATCGCTGGATGTCCGTCCCCCCTAATCCGCTGCTGCATGTTGAATCTATTTTTGCTGGGTATGTTCCAGGGCTAGACATTTTACAGGGCACAAATCTCTACGTCGCCCCAGGTGAACTGATTGCCATTATTGGCCCTAATGGTGCTGGTAAGTCAACGTTGGCAAAGTGTATTTGTGGGCTAGTACCGCCCCACACAGGGCAAATTATTTTTCAAGGTCAAAACGTCGCAAAGCTAAAGCCCAATGAAATTGTGGCGCGGGGGATGTGTTATGTCCCTCAAATTGCTAACGTGTTTCGATCTTTGACGGTCGAAGAAAACCTAGAAATGGGAGCCTTTGTGCGGACGGTGCCCTTGGGACCACTCAAGCAAAAAATTTATGATGCGTTTCCGAAGTTAGCCCAGCGTCGCAAACAACAGGCCGGAACGCTTTCGGGTGGTGAGCGCCAAATGTTGGCAATGGGACGCGCCATGATGTTAGATCCCAAGCTGCTTATTCTAGACGAACCTTCCGCTGCGCTCTCCCCGATCTTAGTGGATGAAATTTTTGCCAAAATTAAAGATATTAACCAAAACGGCGTTTCGATTATTCTCGTTGAGCAAAATGCCCGTAAGGCGTTAGCTATTGCTGACCGAGGCTATGTGCTAGATTCGGGTCGCGATCGCTACGAAGGGCCAGGCTCCCAACTTCTCAATGACCCCAAAGTTGGCGCACTCTATCTTGGTGGACACATCGCCGAAGATTAAATCTCTACAGGAGCCTACAAGCGAATATGGTGCAGGTTAAAGTCTACGGACTGGGCGATCGCCTGACTCCCAAAATCCGGCTCATGTCGGATACGATCCACACCTGTCTGATGGAGGTGATTGCCGTTGCGCCAGAAAAGCGGTTTCATCGGTTTATCGCGTTAGAGCCAGAGGCATTTATCTATCCTGGCGATCGCAGCAAGAACTACACCATCTTAGAAATTTTGATGTTTGAAGGGCGTACCGCCGTAACCAAACGACAGCTCATTCGTTTGCTCTTTGAGCGATTTGAGCAAGACCTTCAAATCGCACCTCTAGATCTAGAGATTACGCTCATTGAAACACCCAACGTCAATTGGGGCGTTAGGGGTTTACCAGGGGATGAACTGTAAGACAGAGATGGAGCCATTTTCTTTATGTCATGGAAGCCTGATACGACATCATGGAAGCCTGACATAATTGAAACCTTTATGACACAAGTCTTTCAATCTCGATCTTATGTATCAGGCTTGATTGTTTAGAAGCCTAGCCCAAAACATCCGTAAATTTACGGATGTGAGACTACTGAGATAAAACAGCTTAAATTCTTGAAAATTCCGTAAATTCCCGCTGTAGAGGCGTTCCATAAATATGTTTATATGAATACATTGATTGGGCTGTCATACCCCCCGCACAGCCCACGTAGTCCCCGAAACGGCTACTTGTCCGAAAGGACAAGGCGCAAATTAGCAGGCCTAAAGCCAAAAAGCATTGTGGGTATGGATGCTGCTAGTGCCGAAGGGACTTTCCTTATTGATGTGGGTGGCGATCTAACCCGAGGTCGCTACCCTGCGCTCATCAGAGCAACGTTAATCAGGAGAAAGTCAATCAGGGCAAACAATTTTTAAACAAGCCCAGTCGGCCTGTTGCCAGTGTTCCTCTACTTTCCAACCATTCGCCGTCAACGCTTCAACCACGTCCGGCACCTGTTTTTGTAAAATGCCGCTGAGAATGCCCCAGCCCTTCGGCTTTGTTAATTGCTTCATTTGGGGCACCAGTTCAATAATAATGTGAGCCAAAATATTGCAGCAGAACCCATCCACGGGCGTTTTTGCGAGAGCGATCGCCGTTTCAATGCTGCCTTCTTCTACCACCATACGGCTTGGCTCAATGGCATTGAGATCTCGGCACTCCTGGGCAGCCTGTACCGCGAGAGGGTCGGTGTCTACTGCAAAGGCTTGGTCTGCGCCAAACTGAAGCGCGGCGATCGCCAAAATTCCGGTACCACAACCAATATCGGCAACAACGCACGGGGATGTCGTAGACTTTGCAAACTGCTGTTCTAGCGCCACTAAGCAAAGCTGCGTTGTGGCATGGGCACCTGTGCCAAAGGCAACCCCAGGGTTAAGCCGCAAGACAATTCGGTCGGTTACAGGCACAGGGAGCCAGTCGGGATGGATGAGAAGGCGATCGCCCACTTCGGTCGGGTGCCAATAATCTTTCCAGCTACTCGCCCAATCTTCTTCTTGAATGACATTCCAGCCCACTTCAATACTGCCTAAGTTTGCAGTCGCCGCCGAAAGCCGGAGCCGATCTGCCATTTGAGTGAGCGCCGCCTCAGAAACCTGACTTTGGGCAAAGTACCCACAAATGCGGAGCTGACCGTCCTTAACTTGGCTAGAAGTGCCCTGACAGCCCATCGACTGAATTTCCCAAGACAGCAGCTCATCTAGGGCTGGGTCTGCTAATACCCATAGCTCCCACCATTGACTGTTTGCCATTGACTTGACCTCAATAAAAACTGATTTCATAAACATAGGGGTTTGGCCTATGCCAAACCCCTTAAAGAGACGCTAAATCATTCTAGAAAAGCCCAATTGTAGGAGCGCAAGACCCTACAGATTCACAATATAGGCATCGGTGATGCCGTTAACCTTCACAATCTCAGCCAATACACCCTCTGGCAGAGGATCATCCAGGCTCAAAACCATCACCGCATTACCACGGACGAGCTTGCGACCCACCTGCATACTGGCAATATTGACGTTAAATTGCCCTAAAAGCGACCCAATTTGACCAATTATTCCAGGCATGTCCCGATGCTGCGTAATCAGCATGTGGCGCGTCGGCGGTACGTTAATGGGGAAATCATCAATGTTGGTAATGCGTAGCTCCTCATGATTCAGGAGTGCGCCTGTCACCGTTCGCGTTTCTCGTGGGCTTTTTGCCGTCAGATGAATGGAGCCAGAATAGTCCCGAATGGAAGCATCTCGCGTTTCAATCACCCGAATCCCGCGATCTTTGGCTTCAATGGCGGCATTAACATAGTTCACACGCTCTTGCAGTGCAGGCGTCAGCAAACCCTTCAGCGCTGCAATCACGATAGGCTGGGCATCAAAAGAAGCCACTTCGCCCTGAAGTCGAATCTCTAGAGACTCAATCCGTCCACCCGCAAGTTGCCCCACCAAATTCCCTAGGGTTTCAGCCAGCATGAGCGAGGGCTTAAGCTGCTCCATTACCTCAGGCCGCAACCCAGGAATATTGACCGCAGACCGAGCCGTTAGGCCAAGCAGCACATCTCGGATTTGCTCCGCCACGTCGATCGCTACGTTGGTTTGGGCTTCTTCGGTTGAAGCGCCTAGGTGAGGGGTCAGAATGAGATCCCCTTCGACGTGGAGTAAAGGCGATTCTCCCAAGGGTTCGTTTTCAAATACGTCTAGGGCGGCTCCCGCAATCACGCCATTCGTGATGGCTTCGGCGATCGCCACTTCGTCAATAATGCCGCCCCGTGCGCAGTTCACAATGCGCGCCGTGGGCTTCATTTTGGCAAGGGTTGTGGCATTGATGAGATGCTGAGTTTCAGGGGTTTTAGGCAGGTGAAGGGTAATGTAGTCAGACTCTGTGAACAGAAAATCTAGCTCTACTAAGCGGCAGCCAATTTGCTCTGCCCGTTCGTTAGAGAGGTAGGGGTCGTAGGCCAAAAGCTTCATGCCCATCGCGCGCGCGACTGCTGCAACATGGGAGCCAATTTTGCCTAAGCCCACAATGCCAAGGGTTTTCTTATATAGCTCAACCCCAGTAAACTTTTTGCGCTCCCATTTGCCTGCTTTAACAGAATGGTTTGCATCAGGAATATGGCGAGAGAGTGCCATCAATAGCGCTAGGGTATGCTCTGCGGCGGCAATCGTGTTGCCTTCAGGCGAGTTGACCACCACAATGCCCTTACGGGTTGCGGCGGGTACATCTACATTGTCTACACCAACGCCAGCACGACCAATAATTTTGAGTTTAGACCCTGCCTCAATCACGTCTTTCGTGACGCGGGTACCGGAGCGAATCATGAGGGCATCGTAGTCTGAAATCACCTGAATCAATTCTTCGGGTGATAAATCGGTGCGCACATCCACCTGTGCGACCTGCTCTAGCAATAGAAGACCAGCTTGGTCAATGGGATCTGAGACAAGAACCTTAGGCATAGTTAGCAGATTGCAGCGACGGCATTTCTATATAGTGACAAGTCTAAAAACCTTTTAGCACAACCTCAACCTACGGTCGGTTAAGATCATCACGCTCAAGGCTCAGCCCTAGGCTGCAAAAATGATTGGCAATTTGTGATTGTCAATTTGTAATGGTCAATTTAATGATCTAAATGCCACAACCAACAACATTATCATTAGATGCTTATGGTTTGGGGCGATCGCCTCCTACAAATTCACCGCTCCCCTCAAAACATCCCTGAGAATGTACAAAATCCCTCTTGAAGTTAATTCAAGAGGGATTTTGTAAGTCGAAAATTTAGACCAGTGAAGGCACAGGCGCATTTAAGTGTGGGTATAGCGGAAAGCGCTCACACAACGTCGCAACGCGCTGACGGCACTCGCGCTTCACGGCCTCATCATCGGGATTCATTAGACAATCCGCAATAATGTTGGCAATTTCAGTGAACTCGGTGGTTCCCATGCCGCGTGTGGTCATCGCCGCCGAGCCAAGGCGCAGTCCGCTGGTAACAAAGGGCGATTCGGGGTCAAAGGGCACGGTGTTTTTGTTAGCCGTAATGTTGACTTGGCTTACAAGCTGATCCGCAATTTTACCCGTCATCCCAATCGAGCGCAGGTCT
>JAGVDA010000341.1 GCA_020058975.1 Thermosynechococcus sp. WC_1
AAATTCCAAGACACATCCCCCTTGGGTTCGGCTTGGACAAGCTTTGCATATAGCGGATGCTGCTCTGCACCACGGGCATGGACTTTATCAAAGAGCGGAAACGTCACGCTAAAGCGCGTTGAGCAAAACTGCTGAATTTTTTCATTGGCATCCGGCTCCTGCATCCCGTAGTCATTACAGGGAAACGCCAGCACTTCTAAGCCTTGAGCCTTGTATTTTTCGTAGAGTTTTTGTAGACCCGCATATTGCGACGTATAGCCACAGTAAGATGCCACGTTAACAATCAAAAGCACCTTTCCGGCATAGGTGCTAAGCAACTGCTCTTGTCCATCAATCGTCTTTACCGCAATATCCGAAATCGTAATAGTCATGCTTGTTGTGGCGTTGGTTAAAGAATAAAAGGGGTGCTTGCACGAAAGTAGCGTTCCCCTACAAAAGGTCTAGCATATCTTCTTGCTTTTCATCTCAAAGCAGGCAGATTGTTCTATCTGCCTGCATTTCAATCTATGTTGTCAGCGTGTTTTTACAGCACTCTAAAAATGAAGGGGTATCTGAACGGATCTTCAGGGGTGCTAAAACATCTCAGAATGGCAAAAATGGGCGCTAACCAGGCTAAGAACAGCATCCCGCCCAAGACCCATAGCAGCGGCAGCACAATTAGAGTCCACCAGAAGAACCCGATAAAGGCTGCGATCGCCCCGTATAGCCAAATATTAAAGTGAAAGTTGAGCGATTCTCGGGCATTGTCCTTAATCACAGGATCTTCTGAAAGCAGAAGAATCCCTAAAGGAATGCCCGCTGTCAATACCAGAGGACTAAAGAAAATAGCGCCGTGGCAGAGTGCCGAAAGCAATTTTCGTTTGTCATTATCGTAGATTGTCTGCATCATATCCTTCCAGTGCGACAGCAATGGTCTTTCATCCCTTATATTGCCGAATTTTTAGCCATAAGGAAAGGTGTAAAGACTTCTCAAACAGTGGCAATCTCCTCACCCTATCGGTAGGGATTACAGTCCACTGCACCGAATTTAAAGCGACAGGGCACACTAGGCAAAAGTTGTTAGCACGTCAATTGACAACCTTAAATAGTCCGTCGAAGTGAGTTCTCTGTTATCTACTGAGCAACCAGAATAAGCGTCAGGGGGCTGAATAAAAGGCTGAGCGAATAGATAGAGAAGCGAAGGAATTCTATGATTTCATCCCATTTGAAGTATAAAAAAAGGACATTTTCCCCGAACAGAAGCCGTTTTTTTATACAACGTTTTCCTCTACAACCCTGGCACTTGAACGGTAGAGGGGTTCCAAAGCGTCTTCTTAGTCTCCTGAGTGTCGCTATGGTTGTGCTGATGATCGTGAGCTGCGGACATAAGCCGTTGCCCATTCGCGTTGGCATTGTTCCTTGGCCTGGGACAGAAGGGCTTTACCTCGCAAGAGACCTAGGATACCTGAAACCTGAACTGGTTCAGCTTCTCGACTACCCTTCAGATCCTGAGATGATTCGTGCCTATCGCAATGGCGATCTTGACGCAATCAGCATTACCTTCGATGAAGCCCTCTCTCTGAGTGAAACCAAAGCAGACATTCGCGCTGTTTTGGTGCAGGATATCTCCAATGGCGGTGATGCCATTGTGGGTAAACCCGGTATTAAGACCCTACAAGATCTGAAAGGACATCGTATTGGTCTTGAATCAAATGGGCTAGGAGCCTTTGAACTGAGCCGCGCCTTTGACCAGGCGAAACTGTCTTTAAAAGACGTAAAGCTTGTTTCTGTATTTGCATCGGAGCATGAGCGAGCCATTCAAGAGAAACGAGTAGATGCAGTCGTAACCTATGAACCCCTCATAACAAAACTAGAGTCTATGGGCAGTCATGTTCTTTGGGACAGTAGCAAAATTCCAGGAGAAGTCATAGACATCATTGCAATGCGAGAAGACATCTTAAGCCAGCGACCAGATGCGGTCAAAAATTTTTCCCAAGGATGGTTTCAAGCACTTCAGTACCTCCAGAAGAACCCTCAGGATGCGGCTCGTCGAATTGCCCCCCACATCGGTTTATCTCCCCAGCAATTTCTAAAAACGCTTCAGAAAATCCGCATCCCTAACGCTTTAGAGAACCAAAGAATACTGGGAAAACAAGACCCGACTGTTCTCCAATCCATCAAACGTCTAACACAATATTTAGTCTCAAAGGATCTGCTGAAGTCTTCCGTCGATCCGATACTCTTGCTAGATGACCGACTTGTTAAAATGAGCGACTAAATCTTGTGACGCTTTCCAGTGTTCTGGCTCAGCCAGATTAAATAATGCCTAATGCTTACGTTTTTATGTTCTTGAAACATTTATCTAGCCCATGAAACGGTTTCCCTTTGCGCTTCGCTGGTCTATTCCAGGTGTGATGCTGCTCTTGGGCGGTGCCTTAAGCCTTTTCTCGTTCCATCGCCAAGTGGCTTATTCTCACAGCCAGACTGAAGAGGATATGCTGCGCCAGGTGAGAAAGGTGAGCGACCAAACTTCAGGCATCTTAGAGTATCTGCTGCTGTTTCGCCAGAACGACGAAACAGCGGCAAATTTAGTAATTACAAAACTCAGCAGTAACCCAAATCTTACGCTGGCAATGGTTTATGACGAAGCCAATCAGGTGATTTTATCTAATCACTACGAACTGCGCACTCAGCCTATTGGCCTCACCCCTGCGGCTCGTTTTAGCGCTCAAGTGAATAGCGTGCGGCAAAGCAGATCTAGCAAAGTTATGCTCTCGACAGATCGCCAGTCCATTCAGGCGTTGTATCCAGTTACATTAGGTGCTACGCCTGGTCAGCTCCGTCCTTCTCGGGTTGGGGTACTGTTCTTAAACTATGACCTTACGACGATCAAACAGCGATCATTCAATTATGCACTCGAACATTCGCTCGAGTCTAGCGGTGTATTAATGCTTTTGTGCAGCGGCGTTGGGTTTTTCTTTTATAGAACCCTAACTCTACGGGTGGCTCAACTGGTCAAAGCCGCATATCAACTTGCTAACGGAGAATTAGACGTTCGTGCTGGTCTACAGGGTTCGGACGAGCTAGCTCAAATTTCGACGGCTTTTGATCAAATGGCCGATCAGATTCAGGCAGACCAAGCTCAGCTTCAAAAACTGTCTCAACAGCGTGAAGAATTGCTCAACCTGTTGGCAAGCCAGATTCGCAACTCCTTTGACCTGGACGTTATTCTATCGACGGCGGTAGACGAAACTCAACGCTTTTTGGGGGTAGATCGGTGTAATTTTGCCTGGTACCACTTTGAGGCAGTGGAGGCTTTTGTAGAACTCACCCATGAGGCAAAGCTGGCGGGGGTACCCAATCTGTTGGGAAAATTCCCCATCGCAGTCACGGATCTGCCTAACTTACAGCAAATGCTGGAGCAGCCCTATACCTTATTTAATGATTTAAGTCAGC
>JAGVDA010000526.1 GCA_020058975.1 Thermosynechococcus sp. WC_1
CCCCCGCAGCGCCACTCCTGCCTCTGGGTCAAGGACGTTGTAGGCTGCACTAATTTCTTTTTTTATATCCGACACGAGGGGATAGTTAAGATCCCCCACGCCGCCGGATTTGCGATCGGTTTGAATCCAGGCTAGATGCGCAAATTCGCTGTCTACCGAAACGCCCAATACTACGGTATTGATCGCCTTAAACTCATCATGGCGATCGCTGAAGGCCGCAACCTCAGTGGGACAGACAAAGGTAAAGTCGAGGGGATAGAAAAACAGCACCACATACTGCCCCCGATAGTTGGAAAGCCTCACGTCAATAAATACCTGATCGTAGACCGCTTTTGCCACAAAGTTAGGGGCTAGAGTACCGACGCGGAGACAGCCGTGGTCAGTCATATTGCGTTTCCTTTAACAATAAAAATGAGTTTGTATCAGCCAGCGCACCTATTTGAGGTTACTAGAATTTTCGGATGCTAGGGCTTAGGCTGAAGTGCTTCTAAGAGCGGTTTCATAACCCAGTTCAACCCCACTTTAATCTGATGCTCTAAAGTTGGCATTCTATACAGGTAAACGAGACGGCGCGCAAGGTAGGCAAAGGAACCATCTAGTGTAAGCCCTAACCCCGAAAGAGCAGCGCTATCTACCCCTAAAGTCAGCATTTCGCCGAGGGGCATATAGCGAAACGGCAGCAAAGGTCTATCCGATAGAGAAGCCCACACATTCCACGCCACATTATCTGCCTGCTGAAGTGCAGATTGAGCCGTGGTAGGTACCACCTGTTGATTCGCGTCTAGACCTTCGGCAAGGTCGCCTAGGGCAAACAAAGTCGGGTGTTCACTGACCTGGAGCATGGTGTCTACTCGGATCCGTCCATCGGCAGCATGAGAGACGGGTAGGTCTTGAATCGGCTGGGCGATCGCATTCCCTACCGTCCACAGCACCAAATCTACCGGAATGGTGTCTTTTTGGTCTTTGTAGACCATCACAAGGTCGGTTTCGTTAATTTGCTCAATGCTGGTGTCTAGATCTACCCATACGCCGCGCTGATCTAGGGCTTTTTGAGCCGCAGTTTGATTGAACTTTGTAGATTGTTTTAGCACCCGATCATTGCGGTCAATCAGACGGATGCGTCCGCGATCGCCCAATCGATCGGCTAACTTACAGGTCAACTCAACCCCACTGGGGCCAGCCCCCACAACCGCCACCCGAATCACGTCTTTACCAGACGCTTCTAACAGCCGCAGCTTATCTTTGAGCCGCTGGGCATCGGCTAGGGTGCGAAAGGGCAAGGCATACTCAGCGGCACCTGGCACAACATCTAGCGGGGTTTCGCCGCCCAAGGCTAAGACAAGGCGATCGTAACTCAGGGTTTCACCAGAGCTAAGCGTTACCTGCTGCCCAGGCACATCAATGGCGCTGACGGTATCTTGCTTAAACTGAACGGCGGTATTTGCCAGTAGCTCAGAAAAGGGTGGCGCAATTTCCCAGGCATCTAACTCGTCTGTAACCAGTTCATAGAGCAAAGGCGAAAACAAAAACTGACTGTTTTGATCGACCAGCACAATATTGGGGCGGGTGTTCTCTGCCCAGGGGAACTGGCTCAAACGCAGGGCGGTATGAAGCCCACCAAAGCCGCCGCCCAAAATAACGATAGAAGGTGAGGATTCAGACATCGGTTAAGACCGCCGCAGATTGTTTACAAAACTTTATCTTTAGGATATCTCACTCTCAGGTTCGAGGGTATCTACTGTAAAGGTTTGCCCCATCGCAAACACGCGATCGCCCACCGCCAACTTTCTACCTCGCCGTAGTTCCGGCTGTCCGTTAACCTTTACAAACCCATCCTGGATCAAAAGTTTGGCTTGCCCCCCCGTAGAGACAACCCCTTGAAATTTCAAAAACTGATCGAGCTTCATTACTGCACTGCCCAAAATTGTGTCATCTGACATCACCGAATACTCCATTCTCTAACTCACCCTTGTGAGCAAAACCCGATAGCGATCTTTTTTGGTCACAGCAATTTCGCCGACAAACAGGCGTCCTTTGCCGCGAATTGCCACGAGATCGCCATCTTTAAGCTGATGACTGGGCTGACCGATATCTTTCCAGTTCACCCGTACCTCACCCTTATTGATGAGGTCTACCATTTTACTGCGAGACATCCCAAACCCCGCTGAGGCGATCGCATCCAGCCGCAGCGAAGCCTCCACTGTCGTCAGTTCCTTCTTGCGCGGCTCCCGCACCTGTAGCTCTGACAGAGGGATGGGCATCACCTTAACGGGCACCGTCCGTACCTGAGTCATGCTTTGCTGAAAAAACTCGACTAAGTCGGGTACCACAATCGCCTGGGCACCTCGTTCCCCTAGTACCAAAATATCGCCCACCTTTTCGCGGACGATGCCTGTGCCCAGAATGGAACCCAAAAAGTCTCGATGGGTTGCGGGGTCAAACAAAAAATTGCCTGCAATGCTGAGAGCCGTTAGTTCGACCTGATCGATTTCTAGCGGCAGCTCAGAACGGGCGATCGCCAAACGCTGACGCTCTGCTTGAGGGTAGCCACCCCAGGCGATCGCTGAAACTTCGGTCAGCTTGGCTAACACAGCCTGAGCCTCTGCCAACTCTGGTGGCGACAAAAAATCGGTAAATACCACTTCCCAGGTTTTAATTGCCTGGTCTGTCTGATCTAGAACCCGTGAGATCCGGTCTAGGTTCTCAATTCCTTTTAGTAACTCCGTCTTCGGTAACATGCCCAATCACAACGCTTTGGTTCTCTATCTTTACCAGTATCTTTTATTTCCACTCCAGTCATCACGATTTGGAGTGAGAAGGGAGATCGACTAATCTCTGCGCATAACCAATGTCTAAAGATTAGATTAGGCAAAAGGCCTGTAATCGTTACTGACAGAAAAATAATTCTGTGAGGGTTAGCGTTAAAACTAACTTTTTTACGCGCTCGCTCAAGAACGATACGCAAAAGGCATTTCAGTGATTATCAATAATGTTGTGGACAGGGTGTGTACAAACTTTGCTGACCTTCACACCTTATCAATTGGGAAGAAAACAACCTTCCCGATGACTCCCAGCAAGGTTGTCGCCAGTATTGCCACTAATCCCCAGAATCGGGTTTCTTGTCCGTTGCTTCTCTGCTCAAGGGAGTCAATGCGCTTGTTCAGTGACTTGTCTAGGTCAGTGATTTGCTGAGTCAGGCTATTAAAGCGTTGGTCAACACTGTTAAACCGTTCATCGGTTCTAGCCTGAAAGGTTCGCGTTTCAAGCCTTAACTCTTGCAGGTTGCTATCTATGCGCTCAATGACGCTGGTGAGTTTGTCTAGCTGTTGAGAAATATCTGTGTCTGCGGCTTGGGTCATGCTGTGCCTCCAAGAAAGGCTCGGATAGTGGGGGCAATTGCCTGTAGAACCGGAGCTAATAGCGTGACGGTGCCAGCGGTAATGATGATGGTGGTCGCCAGTCGTTCGACTTTTTCAGATGCCTTTACGTAAATATCAAATTTAGTATTGGTGTCTTTGGTGTCTTGCTTTAGTCCAGCAATGTCACTGTCGATTTTGTCTAGGCGTTCTATAACTAACCGCTGAAAGTCGTTTTCCATTGATTGGGTCATGGCGCTTGAACCTCATCCAGTTCTCCTGATGCGATCGCCCGTCTAACCTCGTCTCGCATCACGGTTTCAATCAGGTTATTCACCGAACGATTACGAACTTCAGACAATCTGGTGATCGACGCTTTAAGGTCATCAGGTATGTATAGGCTTAGCTTTGGCTTTTTGGTGGGCATACGTCGGTCAATAGTTTCTACCACCATTATTTTTACCCTACAGAGGCTTTATGATAGCATAAAAATAGGGGTGGAAAGACTCCATAAAGCTACTTTGTGGATTTAGAGTAAAGTTACTTTATGGTGATAATAGAGGCATTAGAAAACACTGCTGGAATTGTAATGACCTGCGATCACTTTCTTCCTTCAGGTCGGTTATAGGAAGAGTTTGTTGTGTATTTAGTGTTTTGGAAGGCTTTTTCTTGCCAAAAACTCTATATATAGGGGGTTTTTACTTCTCTTAAAACAAACGATAATAGAAAGC
Organism: Thermosynechococcus sp. WC_1; assembly: GCA_020058975.1. Taxonomy (GTDB): domain Bacteria; phylum Cyanobacteriota; class Cyanobacteriia; order Thermosynechococcales; family Thermosynechococcaceae; genus JAAURS01. The sequence goes on from JAGVDA010000526.1 coordinate 4,088, forward strand.
CATAGTTAATCAACGCTACATTCAGCATTTACTTGTGTAGAGCAAAGGAGGTGTACTATGACGCAAACTGAGTGCATTTCTGGCGCAGTCCCATCATCAGGCGATCGCACGATTGACATTAAGGCTTTCTATCAACGTTTAGCAGGTCTGGGGTTTCCTAGAAAGTTTGTCCGTGAGGTATTATTGCCGGACTGGTGGTGCGATGAGTATGAGCAGCAGGGTGGAGCCGTTGTTGAAGCGGCTGCTTATGTGTCCCGCCGAACGAACTTCGATTTTTCGGCGTTGTTAGATGAAGGGCAATCACTTTTTCTACGAAAAGTCGCAAACCCTTGCTATAAAATCCGTCAAGGTACCCAGGAAGGCAGTCTTACAAACGCAAGCGCAATGGCTGAGCGGGTTGCTGAATTAGCTGCTTATGCCTACACTCAACCGTTACAGTCTTTCGATCACATAGATTCTAAAGCGATCCACAAGAAAATTTTGGTGGATTCAGATTTTGTGACGCTTGAGAATCTGCTAATTTTTTGTTGGGAAAGTGGTATTCCTGTTATTCATACAAACTGTTTCCCAAAGGGAACGGGTCAAAAGAAATTTGATGGAATGGTTGGTAAGTATGGTGATCGCCCTGTCATTTTAATTAGCAATAATCGTAAATCCTCTGCGTGGTTAGCATTTATTGTGGCTCATGAATTAGGTCATATTATTTGCAATCACATTAAAGACTCTAGCATTATTGATGAAAAAATTGAGCCGAACGAACAAGAGGATGAACAAGAATTAGAGGCCGATCAATTTGCAATCGAGGTTTTGTTTGGGCGCAAAAATGCAGGCTATTATTCTCTAGAAAATTTCAATGCTTCATCTTTAGTTTCTTATGCTAAAGCTTGGTGCAGGTTGGATCATGTCAATCCTGCATCAGTTGTTTTGAACTACGCTTGGTTCAAGGCTAAAATAGCCATATCCGAGACGACAAAGAGATCAGTGTGGGCGATCGCCAATCAAGCCTTGAAAGAATTTGAGGGTGACAGTATTGCTTCCCAGGTCATTAATCAAGAGCTAGCACAACGACTGGCATGGGAAACCTTAAGCAGCGACAATCAAGCGTTTTTAGAACGGATGACTGGAATTGAGGTCGGGGCACTTGCCAGTCATTAGTTTTGTCGATAATGATGCTCTGCTTAAGTTAACGGCTTGCGATCTGTTTTGGGATGCGATCGCATTGCTAGGGGTTCAGCCAACTAATGTAAAGGTTTTGGTCAGTACAGAGTTTGTGATTAGGGGCAATAAATCAATTAATCAACAATACTCTGAGGAAATCCGAACCAAGGCAATCGCTCTGATCAAAGGGGTTTCCAAAGTTTCAACGGATCAGGCTAACCCATTCTTATCATTACAGGTGCCTGGTCTTGATCTTGGAGAGTTGACGTTGATTCATGCTGCGATCTCTGAACCTTCCTTTTATTTGGCGACGGGCGATAAGCGCTGTCTAAGAGCGTTGGTCAATACCCCTGAGTTAAATACGGCAAGGCAAAAACTTAACGGGAAGGTGGTTTGCGTTGAGCAATTAATCGCTGAATTGATTACTGTTAAGGGTTTTGAGACAGTGAGGCAAAAAGTGGTTCCTGCTAGAGACTGCGATACTGCGTTGAAGGTAGCGTTTGGATCGGGCAATCAGGCTCAAGAAGATAATGTTCTTTGGGCATTGGAGCAGTGTATTCAAGAACTCAGGCGGGACTGTCCTGACCTGCTGATGAGATTTTCATAATGTTAACCATGGCAATGCCCTAAACATAGGACTGTAATGGCTCTCTAACTAATGGGCGGTGAGGGGCTCGAACCCCCGACATTCTCGGTGTAAACGAG
>JAGVDA010000010.1 GCA_020058975.1 Thermosynechococcus sp. WC_1
AGCTGCACAACGAAGCCTGCTTGTTCCTGAGTGTACGAAACCATGTATGGCTCAATAACCGCCAAAATTTTGTCTTTAATACCGTCGCTGTAATCGTTGACTGTGCCATGAGCAAAAGTGCGCTGCCGCACATTGACGTAGTTGGGCTTGAAAACATTCCCCGCCCATTTATAAAATGTAGGTTCGGTGAATGGCGATTTTTTTGACACCCAAAATTGGAAAAATATAGCCGAAAACCCCTCCGGCGTCGGCGTTCCCGACAAAAGGATCATCGGCAGGTGACTAAATCTTTCTCGAATGTCTTTAGCTCCTTTTGATGGCTTAGGATAGCCGCCCAGTCGATGCGCTTCATCCATTATCAGCAGATCAAACTCACCTTCAACTTTATGCAGACTTTCGTTATTTGCAACGGTCAGTCCATACCCTGGACTAAGTTGAGCATAGTCGCCTTCGATGCTGGCGATCGCCTTTTTTTTGGTCAGGAATAAAACGCGCTTAGCGCCGTATAGTCGGGCAGTTTCCAACGCGGTCAAAGTCTTTCCGGTTCTTACAGCCATGCTGTAATAAACGATGCCCAACCGCCGCAATATCTCCACCCCTTTAGCGGCATTTGCAATCTGGTAGTCTCTTAACTGAAATGGTTTTACCGTTGGGGGCTGTGGGTCGAGCAGCAGGGCTGATACCAACCCTCTAAACTCGTTCTTAGGCTTGCCAGATACCTCGGCTTTAGAGACAGGAACGCGCTTAATTGTGCCATCTGGTAAGATAAAGCGCTGCAAATAAAACAAGCCTTCTTGAAATAGCCCTGTCCCATTGCAGTCTTTACACATTCCCCCGTCGCCATTGCACGTCCAGCAAGCGCGATCAAGATGCTGCAAATCCCATCCGTCTTTAAGTAACTCACTCATCTCGCTATCACCACTCCAGCAATCCGCTCAATTTTCGGCCAATACCCTTTAGGCACCGTTTCATGCCCTGCCCTATCCTTCAGCGTTAATATTTCCCTCACCCCATCTTTGAGAAACGTCATGTGGGTTCCCGTCCGAGCGCGACGTAACACCCAGCCAGAGGATTCAAGGTGGCGTAGTAGTTCTTTATGCGTCATTATTGATAATTTTCTATCGCAACATTAACGGAAGTTCTCGAAAGCAATTTTTGTACAACTTCGTTACGAGTTTCTGCTTCAAACCCGTGATAACAGTTCCATCCCCATCGTCCATCAATTAGTTGCACAATGTCTCTGGCGACAACCTTCATCGTAAATGGATCCCTTGCTTCATAATAAAGGCCACCAACATCGGTAAACACATATTTGATTAGGGATTGTTTTTGCTGTGGGTTAGTATTGATTGACCGCTGCCGAGGTAAATAAGTGCGATCATCATTAGCCCCAAATTTTTTGACTCGTTGGCTGAAAGAAGGCTGACTAATGCATAGTCGCCTCGCCCAATACGTCTGAGATTCGTTTTCTCGCAATTCTTTATGCGTCATAGGTTTTCCTTTCTACCCTTTGTCTATCCGTTAATTTCTTCATCCAAGTCGATCTAATCTCACGAGCTAAGCACCCGCAAGATCGAGTGTCACCGCTTCTAAGTTCTGCCGCTCTTGCCTTTTTTACTTGCCCACAATCGCACCAACAGACATAAAGAGCGCCACGGCTATTGTCTGATGGCGCATCGTCAATACTTACTACTTTAAGCCGACTAAACTGTTGTCCCACCAAAGACCGAAAATTTGGGTGAGATACTTTCGTCCTTGAAATGTTTTTATTTTTTTGGCATCCGCAAGAAACGCGCCGCCTTGAATGCTTAACCTTCAGCCCTGACTTTGTTGCGGATGCAACATTTCCACAATCACACTTGCAACGATACAACCTTTCTTCGCCACTATATTGTGTGGTCATGGCATCAACCACCAATCGCCCAAAACGTTGTCCTAGGATGCCGGACGGCGAACGAACCGTCATTTCAGCTAGCTCCATGCGCCTTCTCCATACTTTCAATTCGCTCTTTATAAGTGATCGCCTGAGCCTCTAGCCCATTTAGCCGCATTGAAACAATTCCTTTTTTACTCAATGCGGCGATCGCCGTGATGAACTCCTCCTGAGTCACTGCCCATTTTTTACAAAACCCTAATATCTGCACAGATTTCATGGAGCCTGAAATGCCATCGATTCGCAGCGCCATGTAAACATAGAAGCGCATTGAGATTAGCCCCTCAGCCCTCAATCCCTTTAGCTCAGCTTCGTCCATAATTATTCCCACTGGCTTAGCTTTGGCCTGCCTTGTTGCCATTGACACAACATGGGCTGGACAAAGGTAATAGCCAGAAGGCTGTAAAACTAAGGTTTCTAGATCTGCAATTTTCTCTGGACTACACAATTCGCATTTCATTGCGGAACAAAATCCCTATACAATCTATGCTATAACAATAGCATATCCATAGGTTTTGCCATGCCCCAAGTTAACTTGAATTTGCCCGAGCGAGAGGATAAGCACCTGAAGCGGTTCTGCGAAATTACTTCGCGGACACAGACGGATGTCGTAAGGCAACTGATTCGCTCGCTGGAGATTAAAAAAGTTTTGGAGCCTCTGTCTTGAAATTATCAGAGCAGAACGGGCAACTGTCAGCATGCCACATAATCCATCAAATAAAACAGCCTGAACTCCCGAACGGCGATCACATTCCACGCCCCAGGATTTTCACTGCTGATGCGTCGGTTCGCCTCAATGTCGTTCATTCCATCAATGGACGTGATAGGAAAGGTCTGTCCAGGTTCTGGTTTGAGCCAGGGGCAGACCCCATTTGCCCAATGGTAAATTGCATCGTCAATGTTTTCGTTGAGGGTGCCGCACAGAAGCTGTGATTCGACTGGGTCGTCAATGGTAATGACCTTGCCAAGCGTGATCGTCCAAGACTTTAGGATTTGGTCGAAGTCTAGGTGTTGTGAGGATGATTCGCGTAGCCTAAACCCAGAGGAATTATCCTCTGTTTCAATGAAAGCCCAATTTCTAAGTTGAAAACGCCCCCAATCATTCTGGAGTTTTCTCTCTAAATAGGGCAGCAACCCCTTCTCTGAATCGTTTAAGATTTTGGCAATGGTTGGCATGAGCGTAAATTCAGCGTAATATTGACAGAATCGCATCTTGGGGCATCAATGTCCATTGTCCGCCTTGACAACATTCAGTCTTTGGTCAATATTGCCACAGGGCAAGGAACGAATCAGTACGATCCGTTCAATCACGATACCCTGAAAAATGATGGTGTCGCATTTCTTGATCAGCACACGCAAGCCCATCTCCGACGTCAGCACAAAATTCTGCGGAAATTGATCGAGACGATTCCCGATCAAATGACGTTCCGCTGGGGACAGATTACCCTTGGGGAAAATTCGGAAAATGATTTGGATGTCAAAGAAGATATTGAGAAGTGGCTATCTGAACTGCCGACGCGAACGGTCTATAACGAGTATCAAGGCGTCGCGGCTGCCTTCAACCAAGCTCAGAAAGCAGCCAATGAAACGGGCAATGCAGCGCTGATTTTGATGGCGGACGATGGGCAAGCTCCAGACCAACCTCTTAAAAAAATTAAAACGCTAGATGGATTATTCTTGGCTGACCGTTGGGCGATCAAGCCAGATGTTTCTGGGTTGGCCTTTGGCGTGACGTCGGGCATCCAGCACTATATCCTGACCAGTCAGCAGGTTTTGGGAGGAATAAAGCTAGTCTCCTCAAGTGGGCAACCACTAGGGATTGGCAATGTCAAGATCCATAAAAGCCGTGTCTTGTGGTTTCGAGGAGAAGAACTATCTGACCGCAGTCTACAGATGAACTCCGGCTGTGATGACTCCGTCCTGGAGGGCGTATATCGTTCTTTCCGTGAGTATGACAAGGCAATTCGTGGCGCTGGACGGATGCTGGTAGACTTTGATATCTACGTCCATTACATCAAAAATTATCTTGAGCGAGCGATGGCGGATGGCTCCGAGGCCAAAGTTTTTGAAAGAAAAATGCAACAGCGGTTGCAGGCCAATAGCCTAAGTCGGTCAAGCTGGCGGGGGATGACAGCCGACCTTGATGAAGAAAAGATTGAAACCATTACTCGGAATGTTTCTGGCTATGGCGATCTTATTGATCGGATTCTTGCCGATTTTTTGAGTAACACAGATCTTCAGCCGTCTGAACTATTGCAAAAGTACCCAGGTGGGTTGGCAAACACGGGCAAGGCTGAGCAGCAAAACTGTAACGATCGGACTCGGTTGTACCAATCCAATAAATTTGACAGCAATATTCGTAAGATCATCAAGATCGGCTTTTTACTTAAGGGGAAAGAGCCGAAAGTTTGGGATTGGGACTGGAATGAGCTATCCCCGACCACTCCACTGGAGCAATCGGAGCTAGAACTCAACTGGGCACAGATCGACTCCAGTCGAATTCAAGCAGGTGTATATTCCCCAGATGATGCTGCAAAAAGTCATTATTCTACGACCGATTTTAACCCGAATATCAGCATTGATTTTAAAGAGCGCGAGAGACTCCAGAAGGAGGCCGAAGAGCAGGCATTGGCTGCGGCACAGGAAGGGGCAGACCCCAGTGTTGAGGAGCAAGATCCAGGGGCAGACCCCAGCTCTGAGGAGCAAGATCCAGAATTAGTCTTCGACTCAGCAGATCCACTTGTACCGCCAAAGATTGTTCAGGATGCAGCAAAGCAAGGCATGCTCATTCGGCGATCGCTGTCAGATGGAGCGGTGCCAGTGCGATTTGCAATCTTGGGGCGCAAGTTGAGCATGGGCGATTCGTTGAGCGACTTTGAGCGGACTTCACTGATTGCATATCATCAAAGCCATCGCAAGTCGCCTGCTGTTTTGAAGGCTGATGCAGAGACTGCCATTTATTTGCTCCATGGTGGAGCAGGCGGGCAGCAATGGGTGGCGCAGTTGAGTGCTCCAGGATTCCGTACCGATGGCATGGGCGATGCTCCCAACTTCAGAGATTCAGGACAGCGTGCCTGCGGCAACTGTGTCCACTTCGAGACAAAGGGCCGCAACAATGCTGGCTGGGAAGGGTGCGGACTGTACGGATTTAGGACGAGTCGGAGATCGCTGTGTGATTCCTACAAGGCCATGTACGCCAGTCTTGCGCCGGAGCCTCAGTCAACCGCGCAGATGGAGCTACTGCGGCTTGAGAACGAGAATCTGAAGATGCGGCTAGCGCTGAGTGAGCGCGATGATGGAGAACGGATGGATAAGCCTTGCGGGGAGGGGTTTATTAAGAACCTTTTTAAGTGCGGCAAATCAATCCCAATTCCCTCAGACGCCCCAAAAAGTGGATTGTACTCAAGAATCATTTTTGAGCCTCTAAAGGATTACCTAGGGCCTGCTGCGGCAGAAGAAAGCAAGAAACGCAAGAACCCAGTCAATCTAAGAAAGAATTTGCTTAAGGACTGGGATGGGATGGGATGGGGAGAAAACAGCGAAAGAGATGGAAGGAATACTGCTTTTGTTGCTTTAGAGGCACAGGATCCTAAATATGGATTAATTGAAACACGGAGTGCAGACAAGGATCACACTCCCACTGGGTATCTTCGATTCAATCGGAGTGGAGAAGAATTTTTAGCGATCGATCATATTGGGAGCGATCCAAATTTCAAGGGTAGTGGTACTGCTGCTGTCAACAAATTGAAGGAATATGCGATCGCGCAAGGGCGAGGAGTTTCCGTCAATGGAGCGGGCGAGAGCGCTAAAGGGTTTTATGAAAAGGTTGGGTTCCAAAAGGGCAAGCACCATGACTTTGAAATTCCTTATGAGACCCTAGTTAAAGAGATGGAGGGAAATTTTTCTGCCAAACGCGCCGACGACGACACCCCCATTAAGCGCACCATCTTCTGGAAAGGTTTCGAGATTGGGTTGCAGTACCAACCCTTCGACCTACGCCATGAGAAGCTATTGCCCTGTGGCTATGGTGAGATTGTCGGCACCAACGGGCAGGATGGGATGGCTCTTGACTGCTACGTGGGGTCAGCCCTGGAGAGCGATCGCGTATTCGTCGTAGACCAACTTCGTGCCGAGACGGGCGAATTTGACGAGCACAAGCTCTTCATAGGCTTCAGCGATGATGCGCCTGCCATCAAAGATCTGTTCGTGAGCCTCATGGGGCAAGAACGGTTTGGCGGCATCAGAGAGACGGTGCCAGCGAAAGTCTGGGATTTGCATGAGGATTCAGAGCACTTTGATCAGGCTCAACCCCAGGTTGACGCTGAAGATGTCCTTGATGATTTTGACACCAACATTGATGCAGACGAGATTCTGCTGGATTGGGGCGAAAATGCTGGAGTTTTTAGCGAAGTCTTGAATGCTGAGTAGCATGTATGTACAATTAAGCCTATGGCATTTCCCAACAATATCGACCGTCGCATTGCTGAACTGCTGGAGATCGTTGACCGCGATTTCGAGCAAAATGTTTCGTCTGACGTTCAGGAGCTATTGCGGGGCCTCCTTGAAATCCGACGGTTAGCAGCGAAGGCCGATATAGACCTTCGCTACATTGAGCCAAAGGTAGCCTTTCCCCTCGGCACCGACTGGACTTCCATCCCAAATATTCCGACAACGGCCTTGCGCGCCAGTTACGAAGTTGAGGCCGTCTCCACCGATGATGTCGTAGGCAGGCTCTCAACAGACACGACACCCGACTCTGTTGATGCCAATGAGTGGATGCTTGTCAATTGGCAAGCTTCAGTTTTAGACACTCGCGAAGAGATTGTTAATTTTAAGGCAAAGCGGTCCGCAAACACTACGTCTTGTCTCGTGAGAGTGGCATTTTATGGGTAGTCCTAGGGTCACTAGCCGCCCATCTGCCCCACGGGGAAATTCTGGTGGGAATACTGGCGGCGGTGGGGGGGCTCTACGTCCAGTGGTGGATATGATCGCTACATTGGAACATTAGGAGCCGTCGCTGATGCACCTGCGGGCAGTAAGTTCCCTAATCACTTGTCGTTTCCTGTCGCAGAAAAATATGACTGGGTTCGGGTGGTAACAACTTCAACTATAAACAGCATATCTGTCATTCAAGGGCAGGAATGGATTTGTCACACTAAAACAGCTATCAATTCTCCTGCAAATTGGGAATTGCAAACTGAATTTAATTCAACAGCTTTTGGCATAGAAACTCTTGAAGTTAAACGTGAATTAAACATCAAGTTTCAACTCCCTCCAAATGTTTTTCAATTGGTTTCATTTTCCACTGATAATGATCGCGTCTTTGTGTCGGGAGGTCGAGCAGTAGCCTACGACGCGACCAGGACGGACTTATCTTTATGGTTCCCATCAGTATTTGACGATCGTGATACACTCCTAGATTTTGATCTTGTTGTAAATTTTAGCGAGGAACCTTCAGGAGACCGTTTTATCATGGTCGGAACATTAGAATATTCAAATCCCCCTACTTTTGGAGCAAAAGATGCTAACGGAAATCTTGTAAGGGGGAATAATGGGCTATCAACTGCTCCATCAAATGCTCATATTGAAACTACAGACCCAATGAAGATTGAATCAAGATCTTTCGTGGCGGCAACAACTCAAAGTCAAGCCACAATTAGATCTGGTGAATCTGCAAGATTGACTAGATATTTCTCTGAAATGCAAACTATTTTTTATGTTTTTGTTTGGCAAAACAGTGAGAAAACAATCAGTGTAGACAAAGTTTCTCTTTCAATTCGTAATAGATTTCCAGGCGGAGTTTGACAAATGTTTGTTGTTCCATACAGTGACATTAATTCTTATGCAAGAAAAGCTGTAAATACAACCTATCAAGCATTGGTTCAAGAGATAGGAAGTGATAGGTATTTGATTGGAACTGTCGCGCTTGACTACGACCCAAAGCTTGAAAGTATTCCAGGGAATGCATTGGGAATACTTATTGATTCATTGACTGTCTTTGAGTATTTCCAAGAACGTGTTAGAAGAGTCTTTTGGTATAGGCCAAAATTTTACTCTATCCCAAAAGACTGGGTTCCTGATTATTTTCAATTTATCAGTGTTTTACCAAAGCCAGACAAAGCCAGATCATCTTTCTATTTACCATACACTCTATCACCTCTTGCTACCCAAAAAGATCCTGGGATTCTGTGCCAAGACTTTGCAACGACAGGCCCTTTCTATGATGATGATAAAGGTCGTTGGGTAACAGCACCAGGGACTCAATATCCTGTTGAGATGAAGGTTGCAACATCCGTTCTTCCAGGGCTAATCAAATATGTTCGACTTACCGAAAGTCTTGCAGAAAAAACAAAAAACACAACCTTTTTTAATCTTGCTCTAACAAAAACAATCTCTATCCCATTAAGCAGTGATCTATTGATTGCTCAGATTGTGTGCACCGATAATTCCGTGACTTGGGACGAATCCGATTTACCATTAATTCAAGGTAAAACTGTATCTCAGATAATGGCGGCACCTTTGAAATCCAAAATTGCAGTAATTGGAGACTCCTCGCAAACGTTTGAATACAACGGGGTCAAAACATCTGGGCCTTTAATTTTTCGATGGCCTGGGCATGTTGTGCAAATTGAACGCGATGGTGGATTTCTCGATTCAGTTTATAGGGTATTCTTTATGCTTCTACAACCAATGGGGTCTACAACCCCCGCGTTCGCAAGTCGAATTATCTACACAACTTCAATTGCCCTCATCCCACAAAATGGAGACACTGTCATTATTGATGGGATTGGGAATATTAATTTACCCCTTGCTCCTGTGGATGGGTTTAAATTTACGTTAGATGATCGCAAATATCGCAGACTTAATATTAATCGTAACGCAGTCGTTCCAGGGACAGGCGAAACCATTGGATTAGGGCAGACAAATGCAACCATTGACCATTTAACGCCTCTCACTTGGGATACAGAGGATGCAGGTTCTTTCTCTAACTATATTTATGAAGCCCCATCAAAAAACTGGGTTGTGCTTTTAACGAGAGAAGTAGCAGGAACTGCCATCACACAGTCTCCACGAAGACCTCTGATTTATACGACTAATACTGACTTAGTCGCACAGCCTTATGATCGGATTTACTTGAATGGCACTGGGAATATTCTGCTAACGCAGATTGTTGCTGAAAGACAATTTATTGATATTGAATGGAGCGTTGGCTCTACTTGGATTATTAAGGTCATTTGTCCAGTTGGCTTTACGATCGCAGGCGTCTTTGAAGATCTTGATATCAACACAGCGCTTACATCCGTAACACACCTACGTCTTGCACTAAAAGCTAATAATGATTTTGGGGTTAGCGCATAATGGAAAGAATTAATGTCCCCGTATCATTGCCAGAAGAAACAGTGAATTCCTCAACATCTTTCCCTGAGGCAAAAACAAAAATCTCTGAAATTCTCTCAAGTCGGTTAGTCAAAGAAACTGATGCTTTGTTCTTGAAAACTATAGAGAAAGTTTTGATTGATGCTGAATCAACTTATATTTTTTGTTTAAGTGATGGGAAAATATTAATCGCACAAGCCGAAATCATAAACAATTTGCCAGTCATAAAAGTACTAACTGAAACCGATATTCTCTCAAAAAGTAACATCAGGGCAAAACTATTAAGCGAAAGTCTTGAAGCTCATTTTGTTACAAAGAAAAAATCAGCAGAAGAACTCCAAAAAGCTGAATTAAAAAGGGCAGCGATCGCTAAGCTAACGCCTGAAGAATTGACTGCGCTAGGCTTGACCCTTAGCTAGCTAGCACGGGCGATTTCAAAGTCGAAAATCGCTCGATTTGTGCATTCACCTATGCATACCGTACAATAATGGGGGGTTGTGCGGGATGAACGGGTGCCTAAAGCTCAAGAACTATTTCCATTAATAATCAGAGGAACAGGCGGGGTCGCCGAATCCGATCCGATCGCCACTGTGGAGATCAAAACACTATCCGATGCCGTAGCACTGCTCCCCACAAACGCTACGCTTACGCCCATCAAGGATGATATCACCGCCCTCCAGGCCACCGTCACAGGTCTAGCCAGTAAAACAGACCTTGCCGCTGCCAATGTCTCTCTAGCCGCCGTAGCCGATGCTGTCAAAAAGCTAGAGGCCGATGGTAGCCCTGCGGCACTCAAAGCCCTTCAAGATGCTGTAGCCAAGGCTGATGCTGATATCGCCGCTCTCAAAACAAAGCAAGATGAGCATGCAGCAGCTCTACAGAAAACCACGACTTCATTGGCTGACCTTGCCATTGTTGTGGCAAAGATTGCTCTTGATGGTGTCACTGGGGCGGCGATCACCGCCATCCAAACTCGATTGGCGGCAATTGAGAAAGATAAGGCCGACAAAATTACCCTTGATGCCCTGAGCAAATCGGTTGAGGATCTAACCAAAGCTCTCGCCGATGGAGCTACAGACAAAGAATTGAGCGATGCGATCGCCGTAGTAGACCAAACCATCACAGCGCTAGAGGCTGCCACCAAAGCAGCGGCTGATATTCTGGCAGCAAAGATTAAGACTAATACCGATGAGATTGCAGAACTTAAGAAAAAGTCAGGAAATGTCATTCGCTACACCAAGACTGACACCATATTGCAAGATATTGACCACATTGCAATATTTGGGGATGGGGTGACGGCGATCTCAATGCCTAAATTAAGCATAAATCGTCGGATCGACGTGATTAGGACAGGAGTTGACGAGGTTTTGTTGACCGCTGACGGCAAAGAAGTTTTCAGGAAAAAGGGAGTCAGCGATCATCAGTTAAGCCTCAATATGGATGATGTTTTAGGGCTGATTGTTGGCAATGTGGATAGTTGGGATTTCTTCGGTAATGGCTCGACTCCTGCCGGAGTCGAGCGTATCGAAATCCTGGTCTTGCCTACTCTTCCCGCCAATACCTGGGTCAAGTTCCCATCCCCGACTGATGGCAGCACTATCAATGATTATTCAATTCTTGATAGCGCAAAAAGGGATATTACGCATACTTTGGAGATTGACCCGGATGGGGATTCTTGGAAGGTGCGATCGCTTGTCCAAAAGACAAATTTACAGTTTAGATATGAATTAGGAGCAAAACCTTGACTACCCCCGCAATTTCCAAGCACACCCCTTACGAAGGCGGCGCACAACTCATTGACCCAACGATCGGGCAAGGAGATGACACCTTAGTCTACGCTGGTAAACTCTCATTCAAAAATGCTCGACTGAGGGTTGCTAACGGCACCGTTCACGCGGAGCTTGCGACCATTGACGATGTGCTTGGAGCAACAAATTTTAGAGGCGGCTTCTCAGCGGCGGCTGGAGCATTACCCGTTGCGGGGCCATCTCCTCTGGTGCCCACGATAACTGAGAGACCCACTGCTCTTTTCCTGCCAGGGCACTTTGTTCTAGTCACAGTAGGAGGAACGATCACCGGAATTGGTGGGGCCGATACTCTTGCTGCCGGAGATCTCCTATTTTACCTTGGCGGCGGGACTTCAACTGCTTCTAACTGGCATGGGATTTCTAGAGGGTTAGACTTGTCGCCATTTGTGATTTCTGCGATCGTGGTTTTAGCTAGCCTTCCCGCAAATACGGCAACTCGCGTTCCTCCACCCGCCAGCATCAAAACAGTCACGTCTTTTGTCCTGACCCTTGGGGGCAAGGTCTGCAATGGGTGCTTTGAGGAAGATTTCGCCAATACTGGAGCCAGCGCGGGTGTGACGTTGACGAGTCTGGTGGCGAAGAGCAATATTAGCTGTACCTACACAGGATTAACCGTTTGAAGACTTCCTGCCAGCTTTTTTGGGCTCTGGGACAAATTTCTTTTTACAGTCTAGGCACTGAAAACGATCGCTTCCAGATGGGAGGCGATCGCATTTCGTAATTCGTTCAGATTGGCAGTTAGGACATTTATGCACGGATCAAAGGATAAGTCTCAATTTTTTTAACATCAACACCATGTCGCCCAAAGGCAACCTCTGGAGCCAGCAAATAACGCTGAGCTTGTTCACAGGTCTTTAGTTCAGGTGGAACCTCTAGAGAGTATGGGCGGCCCGTCGATGGATCATAAGTGCAAAGGACAGCACCCATTGATGTTTTGATCAGAGACTCCATTCCCCCATAGCGTGGCATTGCAACATCCAACACTTCCCCAGAAGATTCAGTAATATATCGACTCCAACCAAATCGATTGATTCGGATGCGACGAATTTCTTCGTTCTCTTCATTATGGATATCTTCAAGCGTCTGAGTCTCAGGACTCATCACCACTTGTTCGGGCACCAAATACCCTTCTAGCGCCCAAACTTTGTATCCATCTGCATATTCAACGGCTGGCCCATCTTCGCAATGAATTCCGCCTGCATCATGCCAGCCTATTTTTGTGGGACGATCACAGACGATGCAAATATTTTCGTAAGGGAATATCCAGTCTAGATTTTCAGCAATTAATTTGTATTTTTCAAATTTGTTCTCGTCTAATTTCGCTCCAGCAATCTGTCCTCCAAGAAAATAACCTAGAAGACTTTTGCAATAATAAAGACTAAAACTTTCGCAGAGATTTGCGCGGAGATTTGCGCGGAGATTTGCCCAGAGATTGTCGCTGAGATTTGCCCAGAGATTTGCCCAGAGATTTGCGCGGAGATTTGAGCTGAGATTTGCCCAGAGATTTAGGCCGAGATTTTTCCAGGGATTTACGCTTTTAAGCCTATTTACCAATAAAAGTCCTTCTATGGGACTTTTGCAAAACACAACCTTTGGTTTCGGCTTCCTAGCATTTTTGTACAAAGCCTCAACGGCTTTTTCTGCTAAATGATGATTGGTTGGACTAGCGCACAAATTATAGATTGATTGCCGCATTTTGTAGATATCAGCCCATTGAAAAGCTGAGATTGTTTCTATTTTTTGCATTAGTCTTGGCTCCGACGAATTTCATCGGCTAATCGTCGTTGATATCCAACCGCTACAATGCTCGGAGGCCAAACATAATCACGATGCTCTGGATGCTCAATCGTGGTAGTTTTAGCCATCACCACGACTGGTCCTTCTAAAGGGTTTGCATCCAAGAAAGCATAAAAAGTGCAATGCTCTAGGTCTTCAGCTTTAATGCAATGGCGAGAACCCCGGCTAGTCCCTGGTGCTAGCTGAGCCTGCTTTTCAACTTGCACCATGCCTTCTGGTACCGCAGCGAGCCGCAAGATGTTAATATCGCCTTGAGGCAGATATTGCCCAACCGGAAAGTCATGGGGGGCGAAAAAAGTATCATCACAGGCATTCTGCTTCCCATGTGCATGAATTTTTTCGATTAGGTCAGTTGCTTCAGTTGCTGATGTCATATTGTTTTTGTTGAACTTACCCCACGATTCTAACCCCACGATTAAATCTTGTCAATATGCCTAAGTCCCCGAAATGCTACCCTGACTCCTACGCGATCGCAGACTTTCCCCCTGGCAATAATCCAGAACCAGGGACGGCTGAATTGTGGCGATCGCCTAATGGCTGGGCGGAAAAGCGATCTGACGGCAAGATCTATCACTACTGCATTGCTGTTGAATCTACCAAAGCCCCCACGAAGGCAGATTTAGAT
>JAGVDA010000293.1 GCA_020058975.1 Thermosynechococcus sp. WC_1
CATTTCTCGCGGCAGATCAAATTTCCCAGACTTGGTTTGTCCGCGACTGTCCGTCACGACTGCGCCCCGAACGCCCTTGAGCTGTTGCAACTGAGTGCGAAGTTGGGCGCGCAGGTCAGTCGGCAATTTAGACGACCCTTCAAGATCAACGTTTGTGTATTCAAACTGATAATGAATATCCCCGTTGGGATCAAGTTGAGTGACCAGGGTTTCAAAGGTTGCCACCATCGTGGGCAGCTTGTTTATCGGCATTGCCTTGCCCACAACAGATAATCCCATTGCCATGCCCATCGACATAGTAGCAACCTGTTTTGAATTAACAGCAGGTTTGAACCGAATGATTTGTCGTGGAGCAGCCCCTGCCGTCAATAGCCTTAAAGTGGGTCGCGATGCCGATGGCGGTTTAGGACTTACAACGGGCTTCTGTGGTGCTAAGGTCGATGGCTGTGCCTTGGCTGAAATGAACCCATACCCTACGGTCAACAGCAGCACAGTCCCGACAAATAAAGCTTTTTTCATACCATTCCAGTCATATTTTTCAGCTTGGTCATTTTCATTGTCGGGCATTTGCTACCGCATCACGGCGTAAGTCCGGTAGGGATTTATGGCACAATGAGAAACGCCAGACCATTCTAGAACTCAGGTAATTCTGTGAGCGCAACTGTTAAAACCCCTCAGCGAGCGGTCTATCCCTTCACGGCAATTGTAGGCCAAGAAGAAATGAAGCTGGCTCTCATTTTGAACGTCATTGACCCCCGCATTGGCGGCGTAATGATTATGGGCGATCGCGGCACAGGCAAGTCCACCACCATTCGCGCCTTGGCTGATTTGCTACCCGATATTGAAGTGGTAGAAAATGACCCCTTCAGCAGCCACCCCAGCGACCCAGAAATGATGAGCGATGATGTGAAGGCGCTCATTGCTGAAGGCAAAACACCCGTTTTAGTGGCTAAAAAAGTGCCGATGGTGGATCTCCCCCTTGGCGCAACCGAAGACCGCGTCTGCGGCACCATTGATATTGAGAAGGCGCTGTCTGACGGCATTAAAGCCTTCGAGCCAGGTCTATTAGCCAAAGCCAATCGCGGCATTTTGTACGTTGACGAAGTCAATCTGCTCGATGATCACCTCGTAGATGTTTTGCTAGACTCCGCTGCCTCAGGCTGGAACACCGTTGAGCGCGAAGGGATTTCTATTCGCCACCCAGCGCGGTTCGTCCTCGTTGGCTCCGGCAACCCAGAAGAAGGTGAACTGCGCCCTCAGCTATTAGATCGCTTTGGGATGCATGCTGAAATTCGCACCGTCAGAGATCCACACCTGCGCGTACAGATTGTAGAGGAACGGACTGGGTTTGACCAAAACCCCCAGACTTTCTTAGAAGATCATCAAGTTCAGCAAACGGCGCTTCAAGAAAAAATTGTGGAGGCTCAGCAACGCCTGAGTCACGTCAGCCTAGACCACGAGCTGCGCGTCAATATTTCTCAGGTTTGCTCTGAGCTAGATGTAGATGGTCTGCGTGGCGATATTGTGACCAATCGAGCTGCAAAGGCTTTGGCGGCTTTTGAAGGACGCACCGAAGTAACCGTAGACGACATTAAGCGCGTCATAACCCTTTGTCTGCGTCACCGCCTGCGTAAAGATCCTCTAGAGTCTATTGATACTGGCTATAAGGTTCAGAAGGTCTTCAACCAAGTTTTTGGCCTCAGTGAAGACGAAGATGCTGTGCAAAATGGTGCAACGCCTTCTATGGCTGGTGCGATGAGGTCTTAAGCTCAGCCGCCGACCCTTTAGGCATCAACGTCAAAGAAGCTCAGGTCAATGTCGTTATAGTTAACGCGCCCTTGTTCTGAAGTGGCTGACTTCAGGAAATTGGGATGATTTTCAGCGGGTTGCTGGGCAGTTGATGAAATTAAGACTGTAGGTGAGTCTGCGCCTGTTAGTTCTGTCCCTGTTAAGACAGACTCAATCATTTTGACTAAATCCTTCAGCCGAATGGGTTTAACCAAGTAGTGCAGCGTTTCCCCAGTCTGTTTGGCTCGATCTAATGTTGCCCGATCTGAAAATGCGGTGATGTAGATGATGGGCACCGAGGCTCGATGCTGAATGACTTTATTGGTTTCAATGCCATCCAGGAACCCCTTGAGCATGATGTCCATCAAGATCAAGTCGGGCTGCATAAGTCCAATCGCATCAATGGCCTCTTCGCCAGAGCTGACAATTCCGGCGATCGCATAGCCTTTGCGCGTTAGGTCAAGTGCCAAACTTTCGGCGACAATAAGTTCATCTTCGACAATCAGAATAGAGGCTGGAGCTTGGTTCATCATGAGACGTTGATTGCACAAAGGAGAGTTTGCTTGGTTGGTTTCTAGTCGGGAAATAGAATGAGGTGCTTAAAGGCGAGATTCATAGGCTAACTCAGAAAGCGTCAGGCAAAAGTACGTACCAGACGTTTGGCTAGAGTTCTGCGTCAGCGTTGCCTCAAGCTGTCGCGCTAAAATGCGAACCAGCCGTAAACCTAAGGTTGGACAATTCTTCCAATCGAGATTTGGCGAAAAGCCAATACCGTTATCTTGCACCACCAGACGAAGCTCTTGAGCATGGCGCGTTAGCGTGATTGAGATTTTGCCCGACCTGCCGTCTATAAAAGCGTGTTTAAATGCGTTGGTAATTAGCTCATTGAG
>JAGVDA010000512.1 GCA_020058975.1 Thermosynechococcus sp. WC_1
GCACCTCAGCCCCATTGAGCGCGGGATGGCGGACTGGATGGCAGAAGATGCCAGTTTGGCACTATGGCATATGCGCTTAGCTGAGCGACTGACGGTCATTACGGGCAACTACATTATTCAGAAACCCAGCGCCGACCGCTTTGCCGAAATGCTGATCATTTTGTGGCGCATTACCGCTTGGCTAGAGGGTAAAAAGCCTGGGCAGACTCCCAACTTAGGATCTAAGCGACTTCAATTAACCGTCGGGGAACCTCTGTCTGTGTCACAGCGATTGCCCCATTATCAAGAGAATCGCCGCAGTGCGAGGGTCGCGGTGCAGCAGCTCACTGAAGATTTGCAAATGGCAATGACACAGATGATTCGATGATGCTGTGCGTCGCTTATATTCAAAAAGAGTCGTTATGTTTGAGGTGTGATTGTTATGGCTCGAACTGAATCTACAATGTTGCCGTTGGGGAGCATGGCACCAGATTTTGAGTTGCCTAATGTGGTGACAGGCGAACTCACTTCCCTGAGTAAGTTTGCCGGGGCTAAGGCGCTATTGGTGATGTTTATCTGTCAGCACTGTCCCTTTGTTATACATGTCAAAGATGAGCTGGCGCGTTTAGGGCATGACTACGTTCCTCAAGGGTTAGGGGTTATCGCAATCAGTGCCAATGACGTGAGCAACTACCCCCAAGATTCTCCAAATCATCTCAAGGCGATGGCTCAAGACCTAAGCCTGAACTACCCGATTTTGTACGATGAAACCCAAGCTGTCGCGCAGTCTTACCAAGCAGCCTGTACCCCAGACTTCTTTTTGTTTGATGCAGACCGCCGCCTAGTGTATCGCGGTCAGTTAGATGACAGTCGCCCAGGCAATGAGAAGCCCGTTACGGGAACAGACCTACGAGCAGCCATTGATGCAGCGTTGGCAGGTAAACTTATCGACCCAGATCAAAAGCCCAGTATTGGCTGCAATATCAAGTGGAAACCTGGTAACGCCCCTAGTTACTAAGCCACTCTGTTTTATCCCGCTATCTTTGAAATATCCAATACATCTGTATGACTTTAATCTGGACTGCTTCTGTGTTAGTCGGCCTAAACATTGGAGGTGTAACCCCCATTAGTTTGCCGAGTCTGTCAGTTCTCCCTGCAATGGCTCAAGCCCCCGCCACGTCTCTAAAACCACTACCGCCTTCTGATCGTCAGGCCATTCAGCGTTGCTTTGTCGCCTACAAACAGGCTTTGTTAGAGAAGGAGGGCGATCGCGCCGTTGAGCAGGTGAGTGCAACAACCCTCGCCCACTATGGCAAAATGCGTGACTTAGCTCTGCGAGGGGATGGGGCTACCGTGCGATCGCGTTCTCTCATCGACCAGTATCTCGTGCTGGTTCTGCGGCAGCGCGTTGGGCTAAAGGCGCTGCTGCCCATGTCTGACAAAGATGTGATTAGTCTTGCGATTCGCGAAGGCTGGATTGGGGAAAGTGGCTTAAGAGATACCAATATTGGCACCGTGACGGTTAAGGGCGATCGCGCTGAAGCCGTTTTAGTGGTGAGAGGGAAAGCCTATGCCACACCAGATGTGCCCCGCTTTGTCTTTTTGAAAGAGAAAAAAGCCTGGAAAATTGACATTACGGCACTCTTCCCCGTGGCAGAAAAGTTTTTTCAGGACTGGTATGCCGGAGCGAAAGCATCCGATAATATCTCGACGGATACCTTCTTAGTCAATATTCTGACGCTGATGTCAGATAAGCCCATTTCTCCAGATATTTGGAAACCGTTGGTTCGATCTTGAGGAGTACGCATTAATTGAGCCATTGACTAAACTGCTCTACGAACGTGCCTGTTTGAATGGCAGCTCTAATGCGTTGGGTGAAGCGCACCAATTCAGTAATGTTGTGGATGCTGAGAAGGGTATAGCCGAGCAGCTCCCGCGATCGCAACAAATGACTTAGATATGCTCTTGTAAAACTTTGGCAGGTATAGCAGGGACAGGTAGCATCCAGCGGCGTAAAGTCTTCTCTAAATTTTTGATTGCGCAGATTCCAGCGCTCACCACCCACGAGGGCATTGGCATGACGCGCCAGTCGGGTGGGAATCACGCAGTCGAAGAGATCTATACCAGCGGCGATCGCCTGCACCATTTCTCGGTAAGTTCCCACGCCCATCAAATAGCGCGGCTTATTGAGGGGCAGCAGCGGCGTAGTCGCCTCCACAATTTTTTGGATTAACTCTGGAGGTTCACCCACACTCACCCCGCCGATCGCATAGCCAGGGAGGTCAAACTCAATGAGCGATCTCGCAGAGAGCTGCCGCAGGTCTAAATACACCCCACCTTGGACAATGCCAAACAGCGCTTGGTCAGGGCGCTGATGGGCTTTAATACAGCGCTCTAGCCAATGCGTGGTACGGTGGAGCGCCGTCTCAACCACGTCACGGCTGGCGGGGTAGGGCGCACATTCGTCAAAGGCCATGATGACATCGGCACCCAAGGCATTTTGGATTTCGATGGATTTTTCGGGAGTGAGGTGGATAAAGTGACCGTCTCGTGGCGATCGAAAGGTGACACCCTCATCATTAATCTCGCGCAGTTCACTCAGGCTAAAGACCTGAAACCCTCCGGAATCCGTCAAGAGGGGGCCTTGCCAGTTCATGAACTTGTGTAGACCCCCTGCCTTCTGCACAATCCCTTCCCCAGGCTGAAGGTGCAGATGATAGGTATTGGCCAGCACCATCTGCGCCCCAGTCTCGGCAAGCTGAGCAGGGGTAACGGTTTTAACGTTTGCCAGAGTGCCAACGGGCATAAAGCGTGGCGTTTCTACGATGCCGTGGGGCGTATGAAACACGCCTGCACGCGCTTTGGTATGAGAGCAGCAGGTTTGACATTCAAAGCTAAAAGGATGGCTCATCTATACGCCCACATGGTGGCCTAAGGCCAATCCTGCCACCAGCATGCCCAGTACCAAAAAGGGCTGAGCGCTGGCCTGATACTTCACGTCATTTTTGAGGGGATCTCGCAGAAAGTACATATCTTGAAACGTAATCTGCGGAATGATAAACAGCAGCAGAATGGTGGCGTACAGATTTTCGTGGATATAGATCAAGTAAGCGCCCATCCCTGCTTGAAATATATCAATCATCAAAACGCAAATCCAGGCTGCTTTTTGTACCCCAAACATCACGGGCATCGACTGAAGGCCAAACTGGCGATCGCCTTCTACGCTTTTGAAGTCATTCACAATGGCAATACCCAACCCAGCAAGACTGTAAAACAGCGTCAGCACCACAATGGTTGGTGTTAAGGTGCCAAACAGCGCCTGCCCTGCCCACCACGGCAGCGCAATGTAGCTTGCGCCCAGGGCATAGCTACCTGCCCAACCATTCTGCTTGAGCTTCAGGGGCGGTGCCGAGTAGATATAGGAAATAAACGAGCCAAAGGCTGCTAACGCCAGCAGAATTGGGAATTCATGGCCTGCCCAGAGATCGAGGGCGTAGGCAACCCCTAACCCAGCAATCAGCAGTACCCAAATTTGAATAATCACCTGAGGCAAGGGAATCGCCCCAGAGGGAATTGGGCGATAGGGTTCGTTTACCGCATCAATTTCGCGATCGTAATACTCGTTAATCGTTTGCGTGTAGCCCGCCAGCAGTGGGCCAGACATGAGCATACAGGCCGCTGAAATCAGCGTATTTTCTAGGCTCCAAGTATAGTGCCCTGAAGAAGCCGCACCACATACCACGCCCCAAATCAACGGAATCCAGGTGATGGGCTTCATGAGCTGAAGGCGAATTTTCCAAATGTTGGTTTCGCCAGCCTTTGCACCTTTCATGCCCAAAAGCTGACGGGTTGTGCTGCCGCCCTGATCTTCGGTCGTGTCAAGGGGGGCTGGTACAGATGCTGCGGTTGGGTCTTCAGGAGAGATAGGGGGATCAGAATGCGTCATAGCAGTTGGGGTGAGAGACCGTTCGGGACATCGTGGCCTGTAGCTCTCACCTATTCTGCCAAGTTCTGGCCTACTTTCCAAGGGGATTTCAGCTTTTGACTGGGTTTAGTACATTCTTAGCTTCCAACGGGAAGCCTCACGCTCTACCTAGCCTAACTCAGCGCCCGATACAGTTTTGAAGCTGAATCGCGTTTGCTTTGCTGTCAAAAGATTGGAAACGACCCACTAACGTTGCGCGCTGATTGGTTTTCAATTCTGCAACGGCGGCATCTTGATTTTTAGCCATCGTACAAACCACCGTGGCTCGATTTATCTTTTTGGTTGCTGAAGCTTTGCCAATAGCAGGCTGGTCGCCGTCAAATACAACTGTGTAAGAACCCGCACTCTCAGCAATGCTGAGTACCTTTGCGCTGACCTGGAAGGCTTTGCCAACAAAATTCACCCGCAGTCGAGCCGGATTATCTGCTGACGCTTTTACTTGTTTTACAAGAGCTGGTGCTTCAATCTCAACAGCAGCATCATTTGCCTTTACAGGCACAGCCGCTGCCTCAACAGGGGGCACTAACTGATTAAGCGCACTGCACAAGTGTTTTTTAACCGTCTCTCTGCTTGCACCCACGCCACTAGGAAGGGTAAAGACCATTTCTACATTGAGGAGATTTCCCTCTAAGGACGCAAAGACATCAATCGGTAAAGCGCGTTGAAACATTGTGGCGGGGTTTTCGGCTTTGAGTACGCCCGTGGTTACATCGGAACTGAGGGTTTTAATACCATCACGCGCCAAAATGGGACGGAGTTGAGAAAAGGTTTTCTCGATTGTGCCTCCTTCAATCTGAACGCGTGCTGCAAAGGCACTGCCATCAAAAAAATCACCCTTTTTCTGAAAGCTTTCTTCACAGGTGGTAGCCACAGCAGGGCTGGCGATGCACAGGCAGGCAAGCGTTAAAACAAGCGATCGCATAATATTTGAGTTACGAGATTAAAAGAGTCAATCAAAAATAGCATAATTTTGCCACAATCAGTATAGCTATTTCTGTAAATATTCAATTTATTTTATGAATAAGAACTATATTTGCAATTAAATTTATCAACATCTAGGCAAATGAAAGGTTCGTAAAATCAATATTATTTGGCGATGTTTTTAGGGCGATAGCGCAACGCTTTTTGGTAACTTTGCTGTGCTTCATCAACTCGCCCAAGGCGTTCTAAAATCATGCCGTGTTCATTCCAATTTTCTGCACTGCTAGGTTGATATTTTAAGACTCGCTCAAAATCAGATAGTGCCGCCGCATAGTCTTGGAGTTGGAAAGAGAGCCGACCACGATCACGCCAGTTATCGAGATCGGACGGACGATACTTTATACTTTCGCCATAGGCCAAAACGGCCTCTTGAAAACGATCTAAACACTTCAAAACTCTAGCTTTATTCGTCCAGATTTCGCCATTGTCTGGCTGATGCTTCAGTGCCTGATCATAGGCCAGCAGCGCCTGATCGTATTGCTGAAGGTTATGACAACAAATTCCGCAATTATGCCAAAGATCAGGATCATTATATAGAGTCTTGAGGGCTTCGTCGTAGCAGGTGATCGCCCCTTCATACTGCTTTAGAAACAGAAGCGTATCGCCTTTGTGTCGCCAAATATCTGGAGTTGCCTGCCCTGATTGAATGAGACGATCATAAGCCGCAAGATTAATGTTGAGATCGGCATTTTGGGTCGGTTTATTAAGCGTACCGCCCAGCACCTTACGAAAAATTAGCGCCCCAAACAGTAACGCAATAAAAATGACTTTACTCGGCTGGGCAAAAGCTGCGTAGGCAAAACTCACCTTATCGTAGGGAATCCCTAAAACCTGACTTATGCCATTAACCAAAGCCCAAAACCCTTGATTTGCAGCAGGCACTGTCCACAAAATGGCAAAGAGTACCAAATAGCCATAGCGACCCCAGCGCCGAACGGTTTGCTGAACAGGCTGAGGGAGCCAAGGTTCTAAAATGCCAAACCCATCAAAGGATGGAACCGGAAATAGATTAAAACACAATGCCGCCACCTGATAGGAAGCCAGCAGCGCCAGCGCATACCAAAACCAATGATCCTCCGTCGCCCATCCTAAATTGAACGGGAGCGCCAGGGCGATCGCCACCACCCCTGTCATCAAGGGGCCAGCCGCTGATACCGCACTATTCCAGCCTCGGCTACGCAGCAGGGTGTGGTTGATATAAACCGCAGCGCCAGGGAGAGCAACACCGCCCAAGACTAAAAACACAACAGGCAGCGCCAGGCTATAGCCAATATCGGTATATTTAAGCGGGTTAAGGGTGAGGTAGCCTTTGTCTTTGACGGTGGTATCGCCACCCCAATAGGCCACAATGGCATGACCAAACTCGTGCAGACACACCGATGCAATCCAGCCCAGGATGACGGCGATCGCCAGTAAGTATCCACCCGTCTGTCCAAGCAAACCAGATTGATAGTCAGGCATAGTTTAAATGGATCCAATCGTCATCATGATAAAAAATTCTTTACGGCTGGGAGCATCGGGAATTCAAGGTCTTCTCTCTATTTTGCCCAAAGATTAACATTCCACCCACCCAGCAATGGATCCGATAAGGTTGTGACACCCCCACCATCTTGAGCGATGATAGAAAAATTCTGATTTTAATAAGACGGTTATGACCAGTATTCAAGCGCAGCTCACCCAAGATTTAGCCGACGTGAGCTGGAAAGATATCATCCCCCACTGTCAGCGAGATGCGGTCATTGTGGTGTATGAAGGGTTAGATATTGTTGAGGTGGGTGTGGCGATCGCCCAGGACAACATTGCTCAAGTGCAGGTCTGGGTAGAAGAGCAGCTTTTGCAAAAGCCTACGGCACAGCAGCTTAGCCTTTGGAATCAGTTTCCTGAACAGCCCTTCAGCGTACTGATTGTGCAGCCCTATGTTCTTATCAGCGCTCCATTATCGAAATCGCCGCAAAACGCTTCCCTTTAATGATGATGACAGCGAACGGCTAAAGAATATTCTGGAGGCGAACGACTAAAGCCTAAGGGCTATAAGAAACGTCGCGTTTGCGCTTCGCCCAAATTGAGCGGTATTTACTTCAGAGTTGAGACAGATTTGAACAGGAGAGACTGGTTAAGGTTTGTATTGTTCATCATCTGCAAGTGATTGGCAAAGTGACAGTAGCAGAATAGGGGGATTGAAGAGAGCGATCGCATCAACATTTTTGTGGAGGATACCAACCTACACGCACCCAATTTCGCCGGACGGTTAGGGCTAGGGTGTTGTTTAGTTTTAGTGCTTCAATGGTGGCTCGACCGCAGCTTATACGACCTAAGATAGTGACGTTATCAGAACTCCAGGCAAAATGTTCTGACCAAGGTTGCTGGCGAGGATGGAATAGAGCAATTGTCTGACCTGTTTGCGGATCGATTGCTTCGGTTTGAGTCGATAAAGTTTGCGCGGGTCAGCTTTTTGAAAGTTGCGATCGCCCTGTTCATAACGTCGCTTGAGTTCCTTGCTGTCCATATTGTTGAAGAAGGCTCGAACAGTTCAGCTTATTGTGCCCAAACTCAAAAGCTTTTCGGCTATCGAATAAACTGTACTTGACCCTTCTCAACCAGATCCCAGCCACCAGAAAAAGAATTTTGGGTTAACTTTGCAGGCTTTACCATCTGAATTCTAGAACCCTGCTGATATTCTGGGCATTCAAATAAAGCCTGAAGGGTGTCAAATCCCATTGGCGTAATTTTAAGTTCGCTTTTGGGCGTTAACCAATAGTTTCGGTCTTCGCCTGCAAAAACCCAATAGCTGTAGTTATTTGCCGCCTTCAAAAAAACCGCAGCGTTACTATTATCTCGACGACTTACTACACTTTCCTCGCTTTCAGAAACCCGCTCAATAATATTGTTCTCTAACACCTGGGGGGAAATATTATAATTTTGGACAATGCTGTCCCAAGGGTTATTCATTGCTGGGGCAGGTTGAGCATAATTACTTGATCGTGGTTTATAGGCATAGTCCTGACTTACAAAAGGTTCATTACTGCCGTAGTTAGCTGGCTTATTTCGAGATTCAAAATTATAATCATCAGATTTTGAAGGCTTGGATTGAGACTGAAGCTGTAAAACCTCCAAAGTCTTCTTGTAAGACGAAAGTTGCCCCTTTAGCTCATCAAATTTACGGCTAACGCGTTGATTAACTTCAACGTCAATTTTTTCTAATCTTTTCAGGTTTTGCTTGGTTTCATGATTGGTTCGATTGGATTCCTTTATGCTTTGCCAAAATAGAAAGCTTAGCGCCGCATTCCATAACCCAAGACCACCAAGAATCAACCATCCCCAAATAGGAAATGCCCCTTGATTGGGTTCATTGGGTGGTGTTTTTTGATCGGGTGGCGTTGAGGGAGATGGAGTTGCAGTCACAGTCGTAACTGAACTAGGAGATATAGACGCCGAAGGCGATGGATTTGGCTGCGCCCAAGTAATATTGGAAGTTTCTCCAAAAAAAGAGCCGCCCAATAACAGCACGACAGTTAGACTTACGGATGTAATTTTACTCATAGGTTTTATTTCCATTCGTCTGCCCACCGTTTTCCTAATACTTGTAAAAGTGCCTTCAGTCCCAAAATAAAGGGGGGTTCAACCCTAATATCGTCTACATTGCCCCTGAGTCGTAAGAGAGATTTTTTCAGCTCCCGCGCGGTCGTTCGCCAGAGTTCGGCATTAGCATCAGATTCTTCGCTCACAACAAAGCCCTTAAACGGATCGATGCCTTCTACGCGCTGTGTCTCCAGGGTGCGATGGTAGCTATCAACAAAGTGCTTCAACGCCGTAAGTTCTGGCACTTCAAAATCTTCAATCGTGCCACTCAAGCGCATTCGAGCATTCCAATCAAGGGGGGCACCGTTAATGCTGAAAGCTTCCCCAGCAATCAGGGGGTCTTCGTCTCGTTTGTCGAGTCCTTTCAGATGGCTTTCATCTAAAACTAGACCACACGCCACTTCATCTTTTGGGAGTGGGCTAAGCTTGGTTTCGACATCAATATCTTCAAACCCCGAAGCACAGCTCAGCATCGCGCTGAATAAATCATTCGCCTCGCAGTGGCGGTTAAACTCGCCCCCTTCTGCCAGCCAATTGAGCAGCCGTGAGCCGTTGCCCCCCGTAAACACAGGCGTAATTTCTGGGGTTTTGTACTTGCCTTCTGCTGCCAGTGCCTTTAGCAATAGCCCTACATAGTAGTACAACCCCGCAACCCCTAGGGTCATAAGCTGCATTAGCCCCTGAAATTCTGGTTCCTCCGCCACCATATCGCGGCGGTTTTGGAGCCACCCGACACTTTCACGGCGCATGAAAACATCTAGCTTGACGTAAAACTGAAAGCCCTGAAGCTTCCGCCACTCATCAATTTTGACCTTGAACATGCGCTCTAAAAAGCCAGGGTTCATCTGGATGAACTGGGAAAATAAGTCCTTACCCGCAAGCTGCACGGAGCATTGATGCACCAGCCGATTTTCTTCCCAAATCGAAATATCAGACGTACCGCCGCCAATATCAATACAGGTACTGTTGACCAAATCGAACTGGCTTTTGCGCCCTGGTAATTCAAAGTCTGCAAAATACTGGGCGATCGCCAAACTCTCCGTGCGATAGTTCGTGGGGTTATCGAGGGTCGGGCAAGTCTGGGTTAAGCCCGTGGTTTCTTGCACCGCTAGGGTTAAGTCTCGCCAGTTTTTGACATACTTATTGCGATCAGTTTTAGAAAAGGCCGAGGGATAAGAGAGCGCCCACTGAATTTCTTTGACGCTATTGGCAGCAGCCTGAGCAGTGATTTGCAGAATGAGATGCTTCAAAAACAGACGGTTGTAGTTGAGGCTTTCCGCCGACCACTTCAGATTCGGGCGAATCCAGTCGTCTGTATTGGGCTTAAAGGTAGTGCTATCGCGGGGGATATAGATCCGTCCATCCAAGACGGGTAGCGTTTCGCCCTTGCTGCCGCGCGTCGTCAGCACCGTCGAGAGGGGTAATTCCATGCTGCTGGCAATGAAATACTCGTAGAGCGCCGTTTGACGAATTTCGCCGCTGCTTTCGGTGACTTTATGATGCAGTGACTCAATGTTCAGCGGCTCTACAATGCCGTTGCGCTTGACGTAAATGTTAGTAAAAGAAGTTCCAAAATCAACCCCTACTTTCCACGGAATGCCCGTGGTGGTGCCCACTTCTTTGGGCGTTTTGAGCAGAATTAAGCCGATCGGCTGCTGATTTTTGCCGCGACAGTCGATAAAAGACGGGAACTCCGTCAACTGAAGAATCTGACAGTTGCTTTCGTTGTCTGGAAAAGAATAGTTGGGGTAGTGAAAGGAGCCAACCCCCTTAAAACTGTGGGTTTCCTGAGCTTTGGCAAACTGTACCTGAAATGTTTCTAGGTTAGGGTCGTAGTAGAAGGCGTAATATTCCTTCCAAGTGTCTGAGCGGAAGTTAGGCCAGAGTTCTAGGACTGGCACCTCGGCGATCGCATTCTCTTTCTTCAGCGGATAGGTTTTCGCCATCCGATACACGCCATCTTTGCCCTTAATGCCAGAGAGGCGCAGATCTAAAATAAACTCCACCTGAGGGCCAGACGCCTGATCAATCCGCTGAATCTGCACCATCGACACCAGATCTTCGGGCGTAAGGTATTCCATCAGCAAAGGGTTGATAGGCAGTAGCGGCGTAATGCTCTTGCCCTCGTAAAACTCCGTCAAAAACTCCATCCCCTTGGGCATCAACCCCCCTGGGAATGCCGAAGCCTGGGTAATAAACGAAAGCTCTGGCAAAAATACATCCGCTTCGCGCAGTGCCTTAACGCCCCAGCGTGGCACATCTCCAGAGCGCGGTACATCCTCTGGCTTGAGCGCCGCCAGATTAACTGCACCATGAATCCAAATGCTTTGGGCAGGTTCGCGCCACTCCCGCATAATTTGATAGGCTTCTGGGACCAGCAGCAGGTCTTGACTCGGCGTTTTCCCCACGCTGGGCATCACCCGCACACTAGAATCTTGAGGGATGGCCTGAATGGGCGTATTGAGCGCTCGTAGCGGCCCTTGAATAATATTGACCCCAAAAAAGCGAGTGTCGGCGCTGCGCTTAAGGGTTTGGCTAGAGACATTGCCTAAACTATTCTGGAACTCTCCTAAAAGCCCCGTCACTTCATTGACGGCCTTACCTACGGTCTGACCCATTGGGTTTAGCTCTTGGCGCACAATCTCAAGCCACTGCCGGAGCTGGCTTTTTTCGTCTTGGTTGAGGTGATCGACGGGTGAGACAGGCGATCGCAGTCTCCCCCCAGACCACCAGGGCAACCCCGCCCAGTTCCCTTCTTCAGAGGGGCACACCAAGGTACTAGGCGAAGACATCCCAATCGATCGCCCATTCCACAAAAATACATACACATCCTGCCAGGGGTGCCTGCCGTTGAGTTCGTACAGACAGTTTTGGGTAGAAGGCCGCAGTTCGTAGAGCGATCGCGCAAAGGCATCGCCCTTTTCCTGTTCAGCTTCTAGCTCCACCAGCATCGCCTTGAGCGGGAAGCCGCGCACTTCAGCTAGGGCGATCGCCGCCAGCATCCCCTGCCACTGCTCAATCATCTGGGCGCGGATGGGATAGCGACGGTTGTGGATCGCCATCTCCATCGACAAAGGCCGCGCCCACATATCAGGGATAGAGCTAACGCTTTTCACATCCCGTCCTGCCGAGGGCACCTCTAGACTAGAGGCAACGTGTTGGAACGCAGCCCGAGATTGGCGATCCCAAGTGCCCACCGCTCCAGGCTTAATGTCAATACCCTCTTGGGTGCCACCCCCCTCTCTGAGCTTAGGCAGAAAAAAGTGAGACGACTGCGGAATTTTGCTGCTTTCGGTCATGGTTGCCTTCAGAACAAATGAGGATCGTGAATTTAATAATCTAGAGAATGGCTGGAAAGATTTCTGCTCCCCTCTCCCACTCTGAGCTACGGTGTACACACAAAAGTCTGAGAGAATCCCCTCCTCGGAGGGGTGCCCGTAGGGCGGGGTGGGTTAGTCAGTTGCGCCATGAATCACCCACCCCTGCCCCTCCCGAGAGGGGATTGATGAATCGGTTTATGGCAAAAACCTATAAAAAAAGAAACTTTAAGACTTGTGTGTACACGGTAGCGCTCTGGGAGAGGAGTTGGGGGTGAGGAGCATGGTTTGAAGGTTACTAAATCCATCATCCTGAAAGTAACTAAGCTAGGGTTTGCACAAGCCATACAAAGTTGCCGCTAAGCCCGATACCCCCGTGGGCGGGTCCGGCGTAATGTTAATCAGCTTCTCTTTAATGGCTTGAGGCGTGACATCCTTCGACTGCTCTAAGTTATCGGCACCCAGCACCAGCTTCGGGAAACTCTCCGTCACTTGGGGCACATTCCCACCTGAATCCATTAGTAAAGCGTGGCGAAAAAGCTGAATGCTGCGGCTACTGCCCCCAGACCCATGAATCAAACTCACCCAGCGCAAAAATGATTGACACCAGCCATGAATGCACTGAATTGCATCTTGCTGCACCTCATCATTTAAGTCCGGCATCCCACGCCCCCCAACGAGAAATCCCTGGGGTTTAAAGAATCGGCTAAACCAAGGCGCGGCTTTTTGGAAATTTTTGATATTCCCCTTCCCTGCGTTTAGCTCCGGCGAAAGGTTTGCAGCCCATAGATAGGCAAAGCGCACCGCATTGGCAAAGTTCGGCTTCACCACCGCCTTATCAGGAATGTCATCCCAAGTTACCCGCTGTTCGTCTTGGCGGCTGAGCAGTACCACGGGCTGCAATTCATCTTGGGC
Organism: Thermosynechococcus sp. WC_1; assembly: GCA_020058975.1. Lineage (GTDB taxonomy): Bacteria > Cyanobacteriota > Cyanobacteriia > Thermosynechococcales > Thermosynechococcaceae > JAAURS01. The sequence goes on from JAGVDA010000512.1 coordinate 12,757, forward strand.
AATAAAGTGTCGAGCCGCTAGAGCTGCATATAGCTCAATAAAATGAGGGTCATTTTTTTGGGTATTTTTGCCAATGCTGAACTGAGCCACAGAAGCAGGGTCTTGATCGCCCAATAGATAAATGCTGTCAAAAATAGGCTGGGCTTGGTAGTAGCGCAGCGCCGCTTCGGTATTGAGTAAAAACTGCTCTGGCCTTGCATAAATGGCACCCGGGTCTTGCTCGGCAGGCACACTGAACTGGAAGTAGGGCAGCATCAGCAAGCCGCCAATCTTGACGCTACCACTCACGCCCGATTTCTCGAGCTTATTTTTGAGCAATCGCCCGATCGTCGGGAACCCAGATGCGCCAGTACCCCCAAAAATAGAGCCACAGATAAAAATTCTGGTTTTACTACCGCCGCCGCCAACCCCTAGATCTAGCTCAATGCTTTGCAGCAGCGATCGCCACGGTTCTTGGCTAGTGGCGCTGTCTAGCTTTACCTGGCTCATAATGGCAGAGCCAATGGCAGGTCGCCCCCGAAAGCCCACGTCTAAATTCGCTTCGCGCTCCCCTTGGGTGTACAGCACATCAAACAGGTGGCCTACCCCAGGGCTATTAAAGGCGTAGCTCTCGTAGTTAAAGTAGGCACCCAAAGACTTATTGAGACTTCCGCTAAACGGCGACCATACCTCTAGCGCCTCAATAGGCGTTTGCATCCAAGGCGTTTCGCTGCCGCTTGATGAGACAGCGCGGCGACAGGCTTGGTAGGTGGCAAGGGTTTCTCGAGTGCGGGTTAAGTTGCCATTGCTTTCATCGGGGTCAATAAACAGCACCTGAATTTTTTCTGTACCAAATAGCCCCGCTGCTGCCAAGTGAATGATGGATTCTACACACTTAGCCCCAGTCCCCCCAATCGAGACAATGTATAAAGACATTACTTCAGCCCTATAAGATGACGAACCGTAAAAGATCCTGGCGGAATAAATTTGAGCAGACCCGGAGAACTAATCGCCGTTGTAAACCAGTACACCCACACCACATCCACCACATACATAAAGGTGAGGGGTAAAAGCGCTTCGCTACTGTTGTTATAGAAAAACAGCGCGATGCAAATGCCGATAATGGGAACCAGCAGCAGTAGCCCCCACACTAAACGCAGCGGCGATGCCTCATTAAAAGCCGTTACCTTTGCGCGCAGGGCGCTAATATACCAAAGAATTGTGGCGACTAGCGCCGTGCTAAACACAATGGCAGCACCGACCGTATATTTTTCAGAGAGCCAGGTGTCTACTTCTACTTGGGTAATGGGTACTATGCCGCTCTGATAGAGCCAGGGCTGCACTAAAAACATCAAAACAGCCCCCACAATGGCGACGCTCAAGATGCGAATGACATCTCCAACCATGTTTGCTTTACTCCGAAGAACGTACTGATATTGTGCGCAAACGAGAGCCTTTACGATTGAGCATCTGAGCTTTTAGTATAGGAGCTGTTTTGACGTAAGAAAAGAGATTTTTTGATGGGTTATTATTTTGTTCTGGCAAAAAATTATGCTCTTTAATCCCTAAGAATCTAGATCACTGCGCTAAAAATCGAATTGCCTCTAGTAAGCCTCGTGCCTTATTTAGGGTTTCTTCATACTCTAGTTCTGGCACAGAATCTGCGACTAAGCCTGCACCTGCCTGTACGCTCACTTTATGGCGATCGCCGTCTTTTTGCACAATCATGGTGCGAATGGTAATAGCAGAATTAAGCTGACCTTCAAAGTCATAATAGCCATACACACCAGAATAAGGGCCACGACGACAGCCTTCGAGTTCATGCACAATCTCCATTGCCCGAATTTTGGGCGCGCCACTGACCGTACCCGCAGGGAAGCAGGCTTTGAGTAAATCCCAAGCGGTTTTGCCAGGAGCTAATTCCCCCATCACGTTACTGACAATATGCATAACGTGGGAGTATCGCTCAATCACCATTAGCGCCTCTGGCTGCACCTGCACGCTGCCGTTGATGCAAACCCGTCCGAGGTCATTTCGGCCTAGATCGACCAGCATGACGTGTTCTGCAATTTCTTTGGGGTCTTGCAGCAGGTCTTTTTCGTAAGCCTGGTCTTCTGCAAAGGTTTTGCCACGGGGACGGGTGCCAGCAATGGGGCGCACCGTTGCCAACAATGGCGCATCTGCATCGGCCTGCCGTTCGGCTTTGACCATCACTTCTGGGCTAGACCCGATGATCTGCCAGTCTTTGAAGTTCATGAAGGCCATATAAGGTGAAGGATTAATCAGCCGCAAGGATCGATACAGCATAAACGGATCCCCTTCGTAGGAAACCTCCAGCCGTTGAGACAGTACGACCTGAAAAATATCTCCGGCTTTGATGTAGTCTTTGGCCTTTGCCACGTTGGCGCAAAACTGTGCCTGAGACACACTGCTCTTAAAGGCAACGGGTGGCTTGCTGGCAAGATTCGGTTGGCTGGTGAGTTCAATGAGCGTGCGGTTAAGCGGATGTTTGAGGCGTTGGACGAGCGTATCAATGCGATCGCAAGCCTTCCCATAAGCCACTGCTAGATCCGCCTCTTCTCGCAAATCTGCGTAAGCAATCACATAGGTTTTACGCTTCACCTGGTCAAAAATTAGCAGGTTATCCACCTGCATCCATAAACCATCGGGCAAATCTTCTGCGGTAGGCGGATGGACGGGAACCCGTGGTTCAATCCAGCGAATGAGTTCGTAGCCCCAAAAGCCAAACAGGCCACCAATGCCAGCGGGGAGCTGTGGCAGTTTAACGGGGTGATAGGGTTTGAGGCAATCTGCCAATATCTCAAAGGGATCGCCCGTGAAGGTTTCAACTGCGCCACTGCGGTGGGTTTGGGTGGTGCGATCTCCCCGTGTCTCTAGCACCCACAATGGGTCGCAGCCCAAAAAGCTATAGCGACCAATATGCTCTCCGCCTTCAACAGACTCTAGGAGAAAGCTATAGGGCTGCCCTGCACAAACGCGATACCAGGCAGAGACAGGCGTATCGAGGTCGGCAACCCATTCCCGATAGACCGGAATAAAGTTACCTTTTTGGGCGAGTTGCGTAAATTGGTCGAAATCAGGAAAGTTCATGAATCTGCATGAATCTGTAGAAACACCATCCAACACTTAACCCAATCAATTGAGCCTTTTATCATCCTACCCTGCACTAAGCGCTGGGACGAAACCAGCCCCGTTTCCAGAAAAAGTAGGCTAGGGTTGCCTCAATGGAAAGCATAACTAGCCAAACGGCTGGATAACCCCAGCGCCACTCTAGTTCGGGCATTACCTTAAAGTTCATGCCGTAAACCCCAACAATAAAAGTGATGGGCATAAACAGGGTTGAAAAGACCGTCAGCACCTTCATAATTTCGTTCATGCGGTTGTTGACAGAAGAAAGATAGACATCCATTAGGCTAGAGGCCAGCTCTCGATAGGTTTCTACCATGTCTAACACTTGAATCGCGTGGTCATAGCAGTCGCGCAGGTAAATCTGCACATCTCGACTAATGAGGGGGCTTGCGTCTCTAATGAGTGAATTAATCGCCTCTCGCTGAGGCCAGATTGCGCGACGCAGCAGCAGCAAATCTCGACGAATCTGATGAATTTTGTCTAAGGTTTTGGGCGTAGGGCGAGACACTACTTCATTCTCTAGGTCTTCAATCCGCTCGCCGTAGTCTTCTAAGACCGGAAAAAACCCATCAATAATGGAGTCGAGGAGCGTGTAGGCCAAGTAGTCTGCACCCCGCTCGCGGATGGTGCCCTTACTGAATCGGATGCGATCGCGCACCGCCTCAAAGCAGTCATGTTCAGGCTCTTCTTGAACCGTGAGTAGATAGGTTTTGCCTAAAACAAGGCTCACCTGCTCTCGCCAAAAGCCGATGCCGTTAGGTTTGGGAATCACCATTTGAGCAATAATCACAAGCTGGTCGTCGTAGTCTTCAACTTTGGGGCGCTGAGGCACATTGACCACATCCTCTAACACCAGCGGATGCAGGCTAAAGGTTGCTCCCAGCCGATTTAAAAAATCTTCATTCCCAAAGCCGCGCACGTCTACCCAAGAGACTGAAGGGGTGTCCATGTAAGGGGTGAAGTCTTCCGGCTGATTGAGATGGACACGGCAAGCTCCCTCTGTGTTGTAGTCAATTAAAACAACTTCTGTAGGATGGGCGTTTTGATTGATTTTTAGAGTGCCAGGGACGGTGCCTGGTGCGTCATAAAAATAGTGCAGTTCGTCGTCAACTTTAGACTCAAGCGGAAACGGATTTCTGACCATTGAAAGCTACCAGTACGTCAGTTCAGTTATTAGAACAGGCAAAGCGATCGCCCACTTCAATCAGCGCACTCCGAATCCCTGGCTCGGTCATGGAGTGTCCTGCATCTGGCACAATCATCAGTCCCGATTGGGGCAGCGCCTGATGGAGTTCCCAGGCTGAGGTCATCGGGCATACCACGTCATAGCGTCCCTGCACAATGGCGGTCGGCAGGTGCTGAATGCGATCGCAGCAGCGCAGCAGGTGATCATCTACCTCAAAAAAGCCTTTGTTCACAAAGTAATGACATTCAATTCTGGCAAAGGCATCGGCAAAGCTATCTTGGGCAAAGCGCTCTTGTAGCCCAGGGTCTGGAATCAGCTTACTGGTGCTGCCTTCCCACACTGACCAAGCCCGCGCCGCCACCGCTCGAATCAGCGGATCTGGGCTGGTGAGACGGCGATAGTAAGCCGCCACTAAATCATGGCGTTCTTCTGGGGGGATCGGCTTTAGGTATGCCTCCCACGCATCCGGGAAAAGATTGCTGGCTCCTTCTTGGTAAAACCAGCGAATCTCTTGAGCGCGCAGTAAAAAGATGCCGCGCAGAATTAGACTCAGACAAGACTCAGGATGGGTTTGGCTATAGGCTAAGGCCAAGGTGCTGCCCCAACTGCCGCCCCATACAGCCCAGCGCTCAATCTTAAGATGTCGCCGCAGCGTTTCAATATCGCCCACTAAGCTCCAGGTTGTGTTCTCGCGCAGCTCGGCGTGGGGTGTACTGCGTCCGCAGCCCCGCTGATCAAACAGCACAATGCGCCATTGTTCGGGGTTAAAATACTGACGATAGAATGGCTCAGTGCCGCCCCCTGGCCCACCGTGGAGTACCACAATCGGCGTACCATTCGGGTTGCCCGCCTGTTCGTAGTAGAGGGTGTGCAGGTCTGACACCTGCAGCATCCCGCTGTTGTAAGGGGCGATCGCCGGATAGAGTTCGCGCATAAAGAGACAAAGTTAGGACGTGAAATTAAATTCAGGCAATGATCTAGCGCATTCATCGTAGAACCCCTGATCACCCTTCACAGAAGACAGTCCACAATAGGGTTAACTACATTATCAACCGTGCTGCTCAATTTCTAGTTCACGCTCTAGTTCATGCTGACGCTATCGCCGCCTTGACCTACTGTAATGACTGATTCTCAAGACTCTCAGCTACCCACACCGCTACCTTCTCAGGCAAAGCTCCCACAGATAAAGGCGGCGTCAATAAAGAGAAAAATTCCGCTGCGCTTTATTTTGGTCGTACCTTATGTTGTGCAGCTTGCGGCGGCAGTAGGGTTGGTCGGGTGGCTCTCATTCACCCAAGGGCAAAAAGCCGTTGAGAAAATTGCAGCACAGCAGCGCGTTGAGTTAGCGCGTCATATCAGCGATCACCTAGACAATATTCTGGCAGAGCCAACCCAAATTAATCAGGTTAATCTGGCGGTTACAGAAATTGGAGTGCTTAAGTTCAGCGATTTAGATCGGCTGGGCAGATTCTTTCATCGACAGCTCCAAATTTTTCCCCATATTGGCTACATCAACTATGCCAGTGAGCAAAGAGACTTTATTGGGGCAGAGCGTCAAAATGACGGAAAAATCGTTCTCTTACAGTCGCGTCAGAATGACATCACTCGGTTTTTGAATTATCGGTTAGATTCTGCTGGGCGTAAGCTGAATCCGACCGAAACCTACGATCCGGTTTCGATTCGAGAAGAAGGCTGGTATGCCGATGCCGCCAAAGCAGGTAAGCCCGTCTGGAGTTCAATTTATCAGTGGCAGCATCGCCCTGAAGTGCTGTCTATTTCTGCCAGTATCCCTATTTATGATGATGCTAAAAACCTAAAGGGCGTATTGGGCGTTGATCTAATTCTGTCGCAAATTGGGGAGTTTTTGCACAATCTTAAAATGACGCCCAACGCCAAGGCCATTGTGTTAGAGCGCAACGGTTTGCTCATTGCAAATTCAGACAAAGAGCCGCCCTATCTCAACAGCAAGGGTAAAATCACCCGAAAACTAGCGACGGCAAGCCAAGACCCCTTAATGCGCGCCTCCGCAACATTTTTGCAGAAGCGGTTTGTTTCTTTGAATGCGATTGAATCTCGCCAGCAGCTTACGTTTCGGTTTAATCAAGAAACGCAGTACGTCCAGCTTTTTCCGTGGAAAGACGCTGCCGGACTCGACTGGCTGGTGATGATTGTTATCCCAGAATCGGATTTAATGGGCGAAATGTATAGCAATGCGATGTACACGGCATTACTCTCTTTAGCCGCCATTGCCATCGCGGTGGGGTTGGGGCTATACACCTCTCATCGAATTGTGAAAGCGGTGCGGCGATTGGGGTGGGCAAGTCAGGCGATCGCAGCAGGTCAACTTGACCACCACACCCTTGTGCCTTCTCGCATCCGAGAGATGTATGGGCTAGGCGTCATTTTTAACCAGATGGCTGAGCAGTTACGCAGCGCCTTTGAAAATCTTGAGATCCGCGTTGCCCAGCGAACGGCGTCCCTTCAGCAGGCAGAAGAAAAGTATCGCAGCATTTTTGAAAACGCCAGTGACGGGATTTACCAGACCACACCAGAAGGTCAGTATTCTAGCGCTAACCTTGCCCTTGCCCGTCTATATGGGTATGCCTCACCCGAAGCGCTCATGGCTGAAATCAAAAATATTCCCGCACAGCTTTATGTCGATCCAACTTGCCGCACCCTGTTTACCCAAGAAATTGAGAAAAAAGGCCAAGTCATGGCTTTTGAAGCCCAGGTCTATCGTCAAGATGGCTCTGTGATCTGGATTTCAGAAAATGCCCGCGCGGTCAAAAATAGCCAGGGCGATTTACTTTACTACGAGGGTACCGTCACCGATATTACGCGGCGCAAATTAGCAGAAGATGCCCTACGCACCAGTGAGCAAAAGCTGCGGCGGCAAAACGAAACCCTCATTCAGCTCACTAAAAACCGCGCCGTTAGCCAGGGTCATCTTCAAGAAGCGCTTCAGTATATTGCCGCCACAGCCGCTGATTTATTTGCCATCGACCGCGTCAGCGTTTGGTTTTATACCTCAGAAACTGCGCGACTAGACTGCGCCCTGCTATACGACTGCGGCATTTCTACCCAGCCCGTTGAGCTATCGCTTTCTCAATTAAACTGTCCTACCTTTTTTGACGCACTGACCACCGAACCGTGGATTGCCGCTTCAGACATTGCCCAAGAGCCTCGACTGGCAGAAATTACCCTGCTTTACCTAGAGCCAAACCGTATCCAATCGCTCTTGAGCGTCGCCATTAGCGTCAGCGGTCAGTTTTTAGGCATGCTTTGCCTAGAGCATTGCAACGGATGTCGTGAGTGGTCTTTTGAAGAAGAAGGGTTTGCAAAATCGTTAGCAGATCTTATTGTGCTGGCAGTTGAAGCCCGCGATCGCAAACAGGCAGAACTCGCCCTCTCCCATGCCAAAGAGCTAGCCGAGAGCGCCAACCGTTCTAAAAGTCAGTTTTTGTCTAACATGAGTCACGAACTGCGCACACCCCTCAATGCCGTGATCGGTTTTACCCAAATTTTGCAGCGAGATGTCTCTCTCAATGCAGACCAACAAGAATACATCAACATCATTAATCGCAGTGGCGAACATTTGCTAGGGCTGATCAACGATGTGCTAGAGATGTCAAAAATTGAGTCGGGTCGCATGAACCTAGAAGAAAACGACTTTGACCTAAGCCGTCTGCTTAACACCGTTGAAAGCATGTTTCGCCTGAAGGCACGAGAGAAGGGCATTGCGCTGACGATTGAGTGCGCCAATCAGGTGCCCTGCTACCTCCACGGCGATGAAGGCAAACTGAGGCAGGTGCTGATCAACCTCATAGGAAATGCGATTAAGTTTACCCAAGAAGGCTCTGTTACGGTGCGCTTAAGCAGTCAAGAACGCACTGCTCAAGATAATTTAGTGCCTCCTTGCACACTGCTTTGGGTTGAGGTTGAAGATACCGGCCCTGGCATTGCCCCAGAAGAAATGGATCTGCTGTTTGAAGCCTTTCGCCAAACCCAGTCGGGTCGTCAGTCTCAGCAAGGGACAGGGTTGGGGCTATCCATCAGCCGTCGATTTGTAGAGCTAATGGGTGGTCAGCTTCAGGTGCAGAGCAACGTCGGCAAAGGCACTATGTTTTCGTTTCAAGTGGCGATGCAAAGGCTAGAGTCGCTAGAGATTGGGGGCGATCGCAAGGTTCCCCGCGTCATGGGCATTGCGCCCCATCAGCCGACCTATCGCATTTTGGCAGTAGACGATCAGCCAGAGAACCGCCTGGTTTTGGTTAAACTGCTCACGCCCTTAGGATTTGAAGTAGCAGAGGCGAAAAACGGGCAAGAAGCTGTTGACCTCAACCACACCTGGCAACCCCACCTCATTTTGATGGATATGCGAATGCCCATCATGGACGGCTACGAAGCCACCCGAATCATTAAAGCCCAGCGCACTTCAGACCGACCCGCCATTATTGCGTTAACCGCCAGTGCCTTTGAAGAAGAGCGCAACCTCATTTTGCATACGGGCTGCGATGACTTTGTGTCTAAACCCTTTCGTGAGGCGCTATTGCTGGCTAAAATTGCAGAGCATACTGGCGTAGCGTTTATCTATGAAGAACCCTCCCCCATTCTGTCCCCAGCGATAGAAGGGAGCAATGTGGCAGCGACCGATATTGCAGTGGATGATATTGCCGCCTTTTTGGCTCAAATGCCCTTAAACTGGCAGCAGGCCGTTTACCAAGCTGCTAGTCGCGGTGATGATGATACCCTGCTTCAGCGCATCACAGAACTACCCAATCTCGACCATCCTGCGGCAAAAACCTTGATTACCTGGGTCAACAATTTTCAATTTGAACCGATTATGCAGTTAACGCAAGGTTAGGCACTAGGGGGCAGATGAGCGACACACAAGGCGATATTTTAGTGGTGGATGACCAGCCCGTAAACGTGCGTTTACTAGCGACGATGCTGACGCAGCTTGGTTACAAAGTCCGCAAGGCCACCAGCGGAGAAATGGCCTTAACCGCCATCCATGCTGAACTGCCAGATTTAATTTTGCTAGACATCACCATGCCGCAGATGGATGGCTATGAGCTGTGCGAAATCCTCAAAAAGGATCCGCATACCGCCGAGATTCCGGTCATTTTTGTGAGCGCTTTAGATGAGTCGATGGACAAGGCCAAAGCCTTTGAGGTGGGCGCAGTCGATTATGTGGCGAAGCCCTTTCAGTGGGTTGAAGTGCAGGCACGGGTTAAAACGCAGTTAGCGCTCCGTCTGCTTCAACGACAGGCTTCAGCGCTCAACGATGGGGTGGTTCAGGCTGCACTCTGGGCTAAGTCAATGCCTGACATAACCGCTTTGACCCTTGCGACGCAACCGTCTTCCGCACACCCTGAACTATTTGATTGGCAGCAAGCCGAACCCGACAGGCTGCTTGTGACGTTCGCTCGTACAGCCTTGAATACGCCTACGACTACATTTTTCTTGGCGACCCTACGCGGTTTGTTTAGAGGTTTGAGTATAGAGCCATCCCTTCAAAATCGGGTTCGCTATGCCCATTCTTTAATGGGGCCTGAGCTTCAGCAAGCGGCAAAAGATTTACGGCTGTTTCATTGTGAGTTAAATGAGAAAAGCCGCACGCTCACCTATATTTCTCAGGGGTATGCGATCGCCGTGGTTCACCCCTCAGGTGTAGCGCTACAGGCTGAGGCTGGAAGCATTGCGATGGAAAAGGGCGATCGCCTGTTCATTTTCAGCGCCGACCTGACCCTAGACGACCCGCAGCTTACCGATATTCTGGTACAAAATACCCAACGTTGGGCGGGGGCGACTCCTTCAGCCGCAATGCTTCAAGGTATGGCTGATGAGATTAAGGGGGCGATCACCGATGCGGGTTCCATCACAGTGCTGTCCTGCCTCTCCTAGGTTGGAGTCCTCACAGGATCTAAAAAAAAGATCTTTGCATCTCAGACTTTTTTAGATCCTGAAGCCACTTACCACTGCACAATGGTTAATAATCAGTAAGAATCATGGATTTAATAACCACCAACCTTGACCCTCTCCCCCAGCCCCTCTCCCAGAGCGGGAGAGGGGAGTAAGAATCTTGTCCTCCTTCTCCCGCTCTGGGAGAAGGAGGAAAGCCTTTAGGCTACAAGAAAGGGGATGAGGGAGTGAAAAACACATCGCTTCCAAGCAATTCTGTAAGTTATTTAATCCACGATCCTAAGTCCATGTTCTCAACCGCATCCAAGGAGGCATCATGTCTGGCTACTTACTCTTGGTGGATGATGAACCAGGGCTACGCGATGCCGTGCAGGCGTATCTCGAAGACAGTGGGTTTACCGTAGAGGCTGCCCCTAATGCAAAAATCGGGTGGGAGCTTCTAGAAAAACGTTTGCCCGACCTGGTGATTTCAGACATTATGATGCCCCAAGTAGACGGGTATCAATTTTTAAAGCAGATGCGAGAAGACCCTCGTTTTGCAAAGCTTCCCGTGGTGTTTTTGACCGCTCGTGGTATGACCAAAGACCGGATCCAGGGCTATAAATCTAGCGTCGATGCCTACCTTTCTAAACCCTTCGACCCCGATGAACTGGTGGCTGTTGTTACCAACATTTTAGGGCGACGGGCAACGCTGGCAGAAGGTAGCGGTACTGGCGACCCCAATATTGCAGAATTAGCCAGTCAGGTTGCCGAGATTAAGTCACTCTTAACCCATCGCTCTGGCATTGCAATCACGCCATCCCCCATCCAAATCGACTTTACCCCTCGTGAGCAGAGTGTGCTTAATTTGGTGGCTCAAGGCTTAATGAATAAAGAAATTGCGCGCCGCCTTGAAACAAGCGTCCGTAATGTCGAAAAGTATGTGAGCCGTCTATTTAGCAAAACGGGTACCAATAGCCGCACAGAGCTGGTTCGCTATGCCCTAGAACAC
>JAGVDA010000307.1 GCA_020058975.1 Thermosynechococcus sp. WC_1
CCCTTATTTCTGAAGTGATTGCAACCTCTTCGCTCTCTAGCACCAATTTAGCTACATTTTAATTCTCTACTGGACTCACCGAACAGCGGAAGGTGGGATAAAGGCAAAAGAATCTCAAAATGAGTGCCTTTATCTATGGTGCTGCGCACCTCAATACTGCCCTGAAGTTTTTGAGTAATGAGGTTGTAGACGATGTGTAGACCCAATCCTGTTCCGCCACGATGTCGGGCGGTGGTAAAGAAGGGGTCAAAGATTTTGCCTAGGTTTTCTGGCGGAATTCCGCATCCATCATCACTATACTGAATCAGAATTTTGCCATTCTGTGTAGACACATCAATGCAGATTGTCCCCAGGGGTTTAGATTCAAAGGCGTGGGTTAAAGAATTTGTGACAAGATTGGTCGCAATTTGAGCGAGTGCCCCAGGATAGCTATTGATGCTAAGGGATTCATCTCCCTTGAGAACAAGCGTATGCAGCGTCTTTTTAAAGTGTGGCCCAAGACTGGCAAGCACTTCTTCTAGATATTCTTTGACCCTAAAGGTTCGATGCTCCAAAATTGCCTGATCGACGGCAACCTGCTTAAAGCTTTGAATCAGTTCGCCTGCGCGGTCAAGATTTGCCATCAGGAGCGCCGTACTTTCTGTGGCAATTTCTACATAATCGGTTAGTGTAGAACGCTTGAGCTGACCTTGAGCAACAGCCATACTAAGCGTTGCCGTTTCATCCGCAAGGGTAGAGGCAAGGGTAATGCTAGTCCCCACGGGGGTATTGATTTCGTGGGCAACCCCTGCAACAAGGGTTGCTAAGGCAGACATCTTTTCTGCCTCAACGAGTTTGTCGCGCATGAGGGTGAGTTCTTCAAAGGCTTGTTTTAGATCACTGCTTTTTTTTTCTAAGATGGCTTGAGACACTTGGAGTTCGCCAATCACGTTTTTAAGAAGCGACTCTTTGTTGTAATTCGTCGCTTCTAATTTGGATTGGTCGGCTTGAGAGCGCTCTAGTTTTTTCTTGAGAATTCGATTCTCTTTCTCAAGTTGTTGAAGTGATATAGTATCTTGCCCTGACAACATAAAACGTTAGTGACTTCCGAGGAGCAGTGTTACAAAGGTCGTGTTGTGAATGAAGGTGGGGCCGTGATCGCGCAATGGCGCAATTTCTCCGTAGGTATAAAATCCACAGCTTGGGAGTGGCTGTGTGAGGGCTTTCGCAATAGTGGCGTACTCTTGGTCGGTTTGGGTGCCTAAAATCCAGCGACGCCAAGCACAAGAGAAAAACAGAGCGGCGGCAGGCTCTATGCCTGGATAGGTACTTAATGCATGATCAAAGGCCGTTGTAGAAGCTGAAATAATGTCTTTATGGGCTGCTTGCGTAATTTGAACAGTAGAATGCTCAGGAACGTCTCCTGATACCGTAATACTCCCTAATTCTTGGTCATAACCGACGGCTCCTCTTAAGAAAAAGGTATCTTCTCCTGGAGGGAAAACCGCTAGAGGGTAGGCGGCGTCGGGCACAAAATCATTGAGATAGTGGTGATAAAAGTTGTGGGCGGGTTCGCCATCAATTTCGTAGATGATGTTGTGGTCTACTTTGGTGACGGTGCTACGCTTGCCAATGGGATTCCAGCCACTAGCAACCCCATGAGAGAACAAAAGCTTGCCGCCAAACAGCAGCAAGGGTACCGAATCACTTAAAACCTCGGTTTTATAAAACTGATAGGTACACTGCATTTTAGTTTGGTCTGCGGTTGCCCCTCCAAAGATGGGGACTTCTTGCAGCGCTGTCTTTAGCCCCTGTAAAACTAAAGAGGCGCTAGTTGTTAGGCTCTCTGGTATGGCAATACAAAGGCGGGGTGGGGTTTTGAGCCTTAATTTGGAGGCTTCGATGGTCTGCTGGGCGATCGCCACGGGGTCTTGAGACACATTGCGTCCCACCGCAGCACAGATTTCAATCTCGTCTGAGCAAAACAGCATCAGGGTCAAAGAATCTTGCTGAAACCCTAAAACCGAAGAAACCTCGCCATCTGTGGTGCCACAGATTAGCTCAATATCTGGAAACGCTTCGTTAATGCAGTTAAGAATAAGCTGATGATCAAAGTCGATCGCAGCAAATAGAATGCCAGCCTGTGGGTTTTTGCCACCCAAAGACGTTTGGCATTGCTCTAGCACGTCATGGGCGGCTTCGAGAGAATCAGGATCGTCACTGTGACCGACGGCAATCTTCAGCATATTTTTAGGGAACAAGATTGGGCTGCGAACAAGTTCAAATAGCGCGATGGGCTGTGCTTAGAGTGCCCCATTTTGCTTCAAACTTAATCTTGTTCAATATGCAGCCGTTTCTAAGGAACACGGTAGCCCTGACTGACTGCTGACGTTGCAGAGATCGTGCAATGTTTCTTTGTTAAACTTAATAAAGAAGAGAAACCTGTTTAATCTATGTCTTTATCCTGAAATTCATACAAAAACTTGAAATTTAACAAATCATGAACAAAATCAAATTCTTTCTGCCATTCTTCTTGAAAAATTTCTAAATATTGATTTAAGTTTTGGTGAATAAACTGTTCCTGAGAATCGTCAACTTGCTTAGGGTTATCTTTTAGAAACTGGAGTAAC
>JAGVDA010000312.1 GCA_020058975.1 Thermosynechococcus sp. WC_1
ATTAATCTGCCCATAAACTCATTCACTGACACAAACCTGTATCGCGACTGACTCTTAGGCAAATCTAAACTGCTTTATGCGTTAAATTTATAGACCGTTTAAAGGCTGAAATGTTTCCAAAGAATTTGTTGGGTTATGGGTTCTCTAGATAAGGCAAAATGACAGACGAGCAATGATGTCAAAAGCTTAGAGGTCAATCATGCCCCATTGGGTTTCCAGATTAGAAAAATCCCTTCAGCCGCGCACACAATTGATGATTTCGTTGGGATGGATTCTGGCGATCGCCCTCATTACGCTGTTTTGGGGCATCGGCGACATTGGCCTCATTGATGAAACCGAGCCATTGTTTGTCGAAGCCTCACGCCAAATGCTGGCGACAGGGGACTGGATTACGCCCTATTTTGACGGAGAAACCCGCTTTGATAAGCCGCCGCTGATTTATTGGCTGATGGTGCTGTGCTTTAAGGTCTTTGGCGTGAGCGAATGGGCGGCAAGAGTGCCTTCAGCCTTAGCAGCCTTGGGTACGGTTTTGCTTTGCTTTTATGTGCTGCGACAGCATAACCCAGGACTGAAGCCTGAAGTAGTTTCGAGCCAACCTCAGCCATCCCGAAGCAGTTTGGCAGCTTGGCTGGGTGCAACCATGCTAATGCTAAACCTCAATACCTACTTTTGGGGTCGCACAGGGTACGCAGATATGCTGCTTACGGCCTGTATGGGCGGGTCTTTACTGGCTTTTTTTATGGGTTATGCCCAAGTAAACAGCCCCCAGATCCAGCGTCGGTGGTACGGCACTTTTTATGTTTTAACGGCATTGGCAGTTCTAACAAAAGGCCCCATCGCAATCGTGCTACCTGCGGCTATTTTGGGAGGCTTTACCCTATATCTGGGGAATCTGCGGCAGGTCATCCGCGAAATGCAGATTTTTCGCGGCATCTTCCTTATTTTGGTGTTGGCGTTGCCCTGGTACATTTTAGTGACTCTGGCAAACGGAGAAGCGTTTATTGGCTCCTTCTTTGGATACCACAACCTCACGCGCTTTTCGAGCGTAGTGAATCAGCATTCGGGACCTTGGTATTTCCACTTTTTGGTGATTTTGGCAGGTTTCTTGCCTTGGTCTGCCTACCTGCCTGTGGCGCTTTACCAAACCCAACCTTGGCGACGGAAGCTGTGGCAGGGGCGATCGCGCTCAGATCAGCTAGGGCTATACGCAAGCATCTGGTTTATCGTCATTTTGCTGTTTTTTACAGTCTCGGTCACGAAGTACTTTAGCTATACGCTGCCTCTCATGCCTGCTGCCGCGATCTTAGTCAGCCTACTGTGGACTGATGCCATTCAAGAACGTCCCCATCTAGAGCGTTCCCATCACGACCCTCAGCGCGGAGATTTAAGCCGATGGTTTAACGTGGTGTTGATGGCTGGGCTGTCTTGGGCGTTGTTTTCCTGTGCGCCGTGGCTCACCCAAGACCCCTGGATGCCCACGCTAGGTGCAAAATTTACGGAAGCTAATATTCCGTTCTATGGTGGGGTGCTGTGGGCTTTGGCGGCAGTGGCGGCGGTACTGTGTATTTTGTGGCGCAGCAATGGGCTGTGGCTGGTAAATGCGATCGCCTTCCTGCTCTTTATCAGCGTGGTGCTGCACCCAGCGGTTGCCATTGTTGACCAAGCGCGTCAGCTCCCGCTTCGTGAATTAGCTAAGGCGGCAGTTGCAGCTCAGCAGTCTGGCACTCAACAGCCCATTATTATGATTGGCTTTCGCAAGCCCAGTTTGGTTTACTACACTCAGCAGCACGTCGAATATATAGAGCTGCCGAGCCAACTTTCCGCCTACCTACAAAAATCATCTCACCCAGAGTCGTTCGTCATTACAACCCCTAAACTACTGGCGGGGACAGGTTTAAAGCCGCAGCAATATCAAACCCTAGCTCAGTCTGGAGTGTATATCCTCGTTCATCTTCTGCGCTAAGATGCTCTGCTAGTTTTAATACTCAAAATGCGTCGTGACTTCACGACGCATTTTGAGTATTAATCTGGGCGATGAGAGGATGATTAACCCTAACCCGCTAGATCGTTATAGCCTTCTTCTCCATGTTCGTTAATGTCAAGACCCTGCATTTCTTGCTCAGGCGTGACGCGCAGACCAATCGTTAAGTCTAAGACTTTTAGGATAATAAAGGTTCCGACGGCTGCAAAAATGTAGGTAAATACTACACCTTCAATCTGCTTTACCAGTTGAGACGGATCGTTGCCGACAAAAAGCTGACCTGTTTCGCCAAATAGTAAGCCATTGGCACCCCCAGCATTAACCAGCTTCGTCGCAAATACGCCTGTCAAGATCGCCCCAACGGTTCCCCCAACCCCATGCACTGGGAATGTGTCGAGAGAATCGTCAAACTTCAGCTTTGACTTTAAGTTGACTGCAAAAAAGCATACGGTTGTGGTGATAGCACCCATCAAAATAGCAGCTAAGGGAGTGACAAAACCAGCGGCGGGGGTAATAGCAACTAAACCTGCTACCGCACCCGTTGCAATCCCGACTGCCGTTGGTTTTCCTCTCAAAACCCACTCCAAAATAATCCACATCAGTGCGCCTGCTGCTGCTGCTGTGTTGGTATTTACAAAAGCAACGGTGGCAAGAGAGCCGGATGCAAGGGCGCTTCCAGCATTGAAGCCAAACCAGCCAAACCAGAGTAAGCCTGCACCCAGCAAAATAAATGGCACGTTGTGGGGCGGCTTGAGCTGATTCGGGAAGGTCTTCCGTGGCCCAATCATCCAGGCTGCGACAAGGGCAGAA